>USHI01000015.1 GCA_900554405.1 uncultured Eubacteriales bacterium
GATTATAAGCAGAAACTGGCCGCCTATCGTTCCCTGGCCGCCGAGCTGACGGAGGGCCGAAAGGCCCTTGCCGCATGGCTGGAAAGAACCATTGAGGGAGAGCTGCGGGATCTGGGCATGCAAAGCACGAAATTTGCCTGTGTGTTTGAAACGCCCGAGCCCGGTAAGAAACCCGGTCATGACGCTGCCCGTCATCTTTTCGAGCAGTGTGCGCAGCTTGTTGCCGGCGCGGCGTTCGAGCGATTGCCCCATGACATTCATGCCGAAAAGGAAAAGACAAAGCCCGCCGAGCAAAGAAAGCAGATTGAAAATATCCATGTTCCCCATACCCTCGTTTTCGATACATAATCGCAAAAAGCGACAGATAAATTATACCAAAGAGGGCGCCGGATTGCAAGATTTTTCAATGTAAAATCCATGTAAAGCGCGCGGCAGGGATCAAAAGCGACCGAGCAGCAGCATAAACGCGGTAAGGATAAACAGAAAAGCGAAGTTGAATGCCGAGAACACTTTCAGGTAATAGCCCGATCTTCCGGGCGCGTGCTTTGAATATTCGCGGAAGGTGATAAGGCTTGCAAGGGACGAGATGATCGTGCCGACACCGCCTATGTTTACCCCGACAAGAAGCTGCGGATAATTGTCCGTGAACCGCGAAAGCAGTATCGCCGAGGGAACATTGCTGATAAACTGGCAGGATACCACGCTGCACAGCAGTGTGTTGCGCCCGAGAACCCCGGATATTGCCGTGCGTACCGCTTCAATGCGCGACATATTTCCCGCGAAGACAAAAAAGAAGACAAATGTCATCAGCAGCCCGTAATCGACATCCTTCAGGGCTTTTCTGTCGCAGACAAGCAATGCGGCGGGGATAACTATCAGCCCCAGCCAATAGGGAATTATACGAAAAACAATTATTATCGATAATGCGAAAAGCAGCAGATAAAGGGCGGTTCTCGCCTTCGGCAAAGCTTCCTGACCGCCTTGCAGCGAAAGCCTTTCGGGCTTCACAAATACAAGGCAGCATATAGTTATCATTACGACCGAAAGCAGAAACGGCGGTGCCATTATTTGCATGAATTCGCTGTCCGGAATAGAGTACCTGGTGTATATATAAAGGTTCTGCGGGTTGCCGAACGGCGTGAGCATTCCGCCGAGGTTCGCCGCTATATTCTGCATGATAAAGGTGAACGCCATGTATTTCTGCTTTCCTGTCGCTTCAAGAATGCGGTATCCGAGTGGCAGAAAGGTCAAAAGCGCCATATCATTTGCAATGAGCATCGATCCGATAAAAGTTATGTAAACCAGCGCCGTTATACATGATCTCGCATTGCCGAAAAGCCGCACGATCTTTTCAGCCAGGATATAAAAAAAGCGGATATTCCTCAGTGCGCATACAACCGCAAGAACGCAAAACAGGCAGGTCAGTGTCTTGCAGTCAAAGTACGCGGCGTATTCGACGTCTATCGGGACAATAAAGCAGGTTATCGCAGCTGCAATAAAGGCAATGCACATTACGGCATTTTTCTTTATGAAGCCGCCTAATGCATTTACCGCGGCGGCTCTTGCGTTTTGTTCATTCATTTCGGGTTCCTCGGTGGCGGCGTGCGGGTGTTGTTTGTTTACAGCCGACCGCACCAATATACCACCACCGGCGCGTAATTTCAAGTGCTGCGGGCATATAGAGCGTGAATATTGTCGGCTTGTATTGACTTATTGCAAAGCGCTTGATATAATACACATATACATATATTAGCGAAACAAAAATGGTTTCTCGGAATTTAACTATCCCCCCCGCTGCGTATTTGCGGCGGGGGAGCTTTCGAACAAGCACGGTTATTCCGCAAAAAAACACTGGGGATAAAATTATGGATTACATCAGGATAACAAAAGAAAATATCGACAAGGAGCACATTTGCTGCGCAATGTCCGGAAAACAGAGCATTGCAAAGAAGGAATGGATGAAGAAGCGCTTCGAAGAAGGGCTTGTTTTTTATCGTGCCGCGGAGCGCGGGAAGTGCTTTATCGAATACATTCCCGCCGAAAACGCGTGGGTGCCTATAGAAGCGGACGGGTATATTTATATCAACTGCCTGTGGATCGCCGGCTCCATGAAGGGGCAGGGGTATTCAAACGAGCTTCTTGCCGAATGCCTGCGCGATGCTGCCGGACAGGGGAGAAAGGGAGTGTGCATTCTTTCCGCAGAGGGCAGAAAACGCGAATTTCTTTCCGACAGAAAGTATATGGAGCACAAGGGCTTTTCCGTGGCAGACATCTCGGATTGCGGGATAAACCTTATGTATCTTCCTCTCGCTGCCGATGCGCTGCCGCCGAAGTTCAGGGAATGCACAAAGCACCCGGCAGTGGAGGGCGAAGGCTTTGTGCTTTATTACACCGATCAGTGCCCGTTTACATACTATTGGGTACCGCGTGTGCAGGAAGCGGCGGCGGAACACGGCATTCCACTGCGGGTAATACATATCACGGATAAGGAGACTGCACAGAATGCTCCCGCACCGGTAACAACATATGCGCTCTTCCGTGATGGAAAATTCGTTACTCAGGCGATACAGTCGGATAAGAAATTCCTCGCGCTTGCAGGTGTTGAATAAAGAAAACCCACGGTACTATTGGGAGAATGGATTTGCCGTTCGGAAAACATGAAAGAAAGCTGAACACTGCTATGACTGTTAATGCACCGGTTTTTGAAGTGAATCGTGACCGTGATTTGGTATTGATAAAAGGGAAGGACAAAACCGCCTCTGTGAAATCGTTGCGTTTTAGCAGAAGTCGTTCTGCGGTATTTGTTAAATGCAACAATGAGAAAGAGTATACATACAGTATTACAGATGTGCAGTATTTGGAATGTTCAAAAACGGTTGTATTGGACAAGCGGTTTGTATTAAAGGATGACATACCGCTTTTCGGAGCTGCTTGCATACAGTATTTCGGAGAATGTTGCCGTATCATATATCTAACGGGTTATAAAGAACTTATCTGTACTTCCCGAATACGAATAATCGAATCCGCGTTGGCGGAACCGGCTTCAAAGAACTGCTTCGATTACCTGAAGGAAATTGCCTCCGAAATCGGATTGGTCATTGATGAACATAATGTACTGGAGCATTATTATAATACCATTGACTTTGTTCGTAATGACAGTATACTCGCGGCGTTTTTGAATGGAAAGTATACTAAAGAGAGTTGCGAAAAGGAAGGTGTGGTTATATATCCATTTGGATTTAATTTGAGCCAGAAAAAAGCAGTGGACAACGCCCTCACGAATCGTATCAGCATCATTGAAGGACCTCCGGGAACCGGAAAAACACAAACGATATTGAATATAATTGCGAACGCTGTCATGAGAGGGAAAAGCGTCGCAGTTGTATCCGGTAATAATACCGCTACGGCAAATGTCCATGAAAAGCTTGGTAAGTACGGGCTTGGGTTTATTGCAGCGCCACTTGGTAATTCAAAAAAGAAGGATGCGTTTATTGAAGAGCAGAATTGTCTTTTGCCCGATATGAAGGACTGGCGGACTGATTCGGCTGTTTTGGACGATATCATTCAAGATGAAGCTACCCTTGACAAAATGCTTGATTTGCAAAATAGGTATTCCAAAATTACAGAAGAATACATTTCTTTGAAAAAAGAGTATGAGCATTACAAAGATTATTATGTTGCGCTTGATTTAGATCGCAATATGCTATCATTCTCAACGAGAATCAATTCTGAAAAAATACTTCGTTTTATTGCTGAGTACGAATTGTTTGCTTATTCAGGGAAAAGGAAAAGCGTTTTCAGGAGAATTTCCCTATGCTTTAGATATGGGCTTAAGAATTTGCGATTTTGCGAGCATCCAGAAGAAAAAGTAATATCTTATTGCCAAAATATTTATTACGTCCGCAGGCTGGGTGAGTTAGAAAAGCGAAAACACGAATATGAGAAAGAACTCTCCGCGCTCGATTTTGATAAAAAAATGCAAGACTATACTATGATGTCTATGGCAGCATTCAAAGCAACTCTTGCCGAAAGATATGGTGATATACCCGTTCGAAAGTACTATCATTCGGATGATCTTTGGAAGAAATCCCATGAGTTCATCCGCGACTATCCTGTTGTGTTGAGTACGACATATTCATTGCGCGCGAGTCTTTCTAATCGCTTTATATATGACTATGTCATAATTGATGAGGCATCGCAGGTGGATCTTGCAACGGGTGCGCTTGCGTTATCGTGTGCCAAAAAAACCGTGATCGTCGGCGATACAAAGCAACTTCCCAATGTGGTGGATCGTCAACAAAAAACTGCAACCGATCATATTTTCGTTAAGCACGCTCTTCCGGAAGCATATCGCTATTCTAACCACAGCTTATTGTCATCTGCATTGGAATTGTTTCCGGATGCTCCGCGGGCGTTGTTGAAAGAACATTATCGTTGTCATCCGGAAATCATAGGCTTTTGTAATCAAAGATTCTATAATAATGAACTGGTAGTTCTAACAAAGGCGAATTGCGATAGACAACCTCTTTTAGTTTATAAAACCGTTCCCGGGAATCATTCAAGAGGTCATTTGAATTACAGACAGATAGATGTAATTAAAGATGAGGTCTTTCCGGAGCAAAAACTGAACTCTTATGACGGGTCGGTCGGGATTGTGACACCATACCGCGACCAGGCAAATGAGCTACGAAAAGTATTTTCTGAAACGAGTGTAAAAGCCGACACAGTAGATAAGTTCCAAGGGCAGGAGCGAAGTGTAATGATTTTCTCTACCGTGGACAATGAAATCGGCGAGTTTGCTGCAGATCCAAATCGTCTTAATGTGGCGGTATCGCGCGCAATAAACCAGTTTATCGTGGTGACAGATGGAAATGATAACGATAAAACATCTCCTATTCACGAATTGATAGGCTATATTCACTATCATAACCATGATATAATCAACAGCGATATTCATTCAGTATTTGACTGTTTATATAGTGGATATGCTGCTGCCCGCGAGGCAATTATGCAGAAATACGGCAGAGTTTCTGATATTGAAAGTGAGAATCTTCTGTATTCGGTGATAAAAGAGATACTTGAAGAGAACAGGTTTTCAAAATACGGAGTTGTTTTGCATATTCCGCTGAGAATGATACTGAGAGACTTGAAAAAACTCAATGCCAGAGAACTGTCATTCGCTACAAACCATCTGACACATGTTGATTTTTTGATTTTTTCGCGTTTGACACATCAACCGCTGCTTGTTGTTGAAGTGGATGGGTTTTCATACCATTACAATAGCGAAAAACAAAAAGAACGTGATAGTATAAAAGATGCGGTGTTGAAAAAATACGGTATTCCGATACTTAGGCTGAGTACAGTCGGAAGCAAAGAAAAGCAGCAATTGTTGCAGGCATTTGAAAATCTCGGTTCCTTAGACTCAGGTGACATTGTTACATGAAATGTGTTGACTATAACGTTTTGCGATGAACGTCGCTTGCAAAACGTATACGCATGCTTGCGAACCGCAAGGCGCGGTAGTTGACCGCGCGCTGATTATGCGGTATAATACGGTCGTGATCTGTATAAAGGCACGCAGGCGGCATGTGCTGCTGCCGAGGCAAGGAGGAAGAAATGCATTTCGATCCTGTGAATGAGCAAATTATCGATCTGCTGCGCCAAAACGCCCGAATGAGCTATTCGGAGATCGGAAACCGTGTGGGGATTTCGCGTACGGCTGTCAAATCGCGGATAGATTCCTTGGAAAGCAGTGGGGTCATCAAGGGCTATAAGGCCGTGATCGATTATCCTGCGGCTCCCGGGGCAATGACGTTTATAACAACCATAGAAACCGAACCGAACGCTTTCGACAGCATTGCGGATGCGCTGAAAAGCGAGCCGTGTGTTGTTACTCTGTGCCAGATATCCGGTGATTCCGTGCTGCACGCGGTGTGTGTTGCGGCCGGTATCGAGGAAATGCGCGTATTTGCGAAACGGATCCGTGCGAGTTGTCCCGGCATGCGCAGATTTACCGCCTGTCATGTGTGGGAAGTGATGAAGGGAAGCCTCCCTTCGGAATAAGGAGTATGTTATGATTCAGGAATCTACCGCAAAGAAGCTGTATGAGATCGCCGAGGACTGCGGTCTGCCCGAAACGCTTTTCGCCGCCTTCGGGCGCAATATAAAGGTAAGGATCCCCTTTGCGCGGTCCGCGTGCGAAGCCGGGCTTGAATCGATCGAGTTTTCTGTCCGTTCGTGCAATGCACTCAAGCGCAGCGGGATGACATCCGTCGGCGATGTTATCGAGGCGATAGCAAACGACAAGCTGTCGGGTATCCGAAACCTGGGCGCAAAGAGCTACAGCGAGATAAAAACGAGGATACTTGTTTACGGATACGAGCATCTGACAAATCGGGAAAAAGCAGCTTTCTTTTCACAACTGCTTGAAGACAATATGCTTAATACCGCGGCGCTGAACGGCAAAGAACCCGTATTTCCCGGCGAAGCGGAACGAGGATGAATGGTAAAAATGCCGGATAGCGGGAAAAAACGAATCATGTTCGTCTGCCACGGCAACATCTGCCGCAGCCCGATGGCGGAGTTTATCTTCAAAGATCTTGCAAAAAAGCAGGGCGCGGCAGATCGCTTTTTAGTTGCTTCTTCTGCCACAAGCACGGAAGAGATTCGGAACGGCATCGGCAATCCGGTCTACCCTCCGGCAAAAGCCGAGCTTGAAAAACATGGGCTCTCCTGCGGCGGCAAGCGCGCGGTGCAGCTGCAAAAGAGCGACTATGACAAATACGATCTGTTCATCGGCATGGACAGCGCCAACATCCGCAATATGCTCCGCATTTTCGGCGGCGATCCGGCGGGGAAGGTACATAAACTGATGGACTATACCGCCCGCGGCGGCGATGTTGCCGATCCGTGGTATTCCGAGCGCTTCGATGTGGCATATCGGGATATTTATGAGGGCTGCAAAGCACTTCTTGATGTCGTTTTGAAACAGGACAAGCAATGAAATGAGGCGATTTTTGTGACCGAAGTAGTAGCGGCTCTCATCTGGGAGGGCGAAAAGTTTATGATCTGCCAGCGCCCGGCGCATAAGGCAAGAGGGCTCCTTTGGGAGTTTGTCGGCGGCAAGGTAGAACCCGGCGAAACCAAAGAACAGGCACTCATTCGGGAATGCCGTGAAGAACTTGCCGTCACGTTGTCCGCCGGCAATGTATTTATGGATGTTGTCCACGAATATTCCGACATCACCGTGCATCTGACACTGTTCAACGCCACCATTGCCGATGGCGTTCCGCAAAAGCTGGAGCATAACGATATCCGGTGGATCATGCCGAGTGAAATTCCGAATTATGCTTTCTGCCCGGCGGATGAGGAGATATTGAAGAAAATCATTGAGGTCTGCAAATGATTAAAGAACTGATGCACGATCCGATTTTCCTTGCCGGGAAGTCGGAGATTGCGACCAAAGAAGATTTACCCATCGCGCAGGACCTGCTCGACACATTGATGGCACACAAAGAAACCTGTGTCGGTATGGCGGCGAATATGATCGGCGTGAAAAAACGCATCATCGCGTTTCTTGATGAGAGCGGAAGAGCTCCGGTATACACCGTGATGCTCAATCCCGAAATCATCAAAAGTGAGGGCGCGTATAATACCGAGGAGGGCTGTCTGTCGCTTCTCGGAGGCCCGCGCAAGTGCAAGCGGTATAAAACCATCAAGGTGCAGTACCAGAGCGTGGAAATGCAGACAAGGTTGAAAACCTATACCGGCTGGACGGCGCAGATCATTCAGCACGAGGTGGATCATTGCAGCGGGGTTTTGATATAGGCTTTATGGCTTGCATTGCGCTAAACCAATGGTTGGATTTGTTTACTTTTCTTGCATAAACGGCGTGGCTATGGTATGATGTAAGTAATAAACAGCCTGCATCGGCTGGAAGAAAAGGAGAATATATAATGGACAAGCGTTTAACCGGAAAATGGTACAAAGAAGAGCTTGGGGAGACTATCAATATTTTTGATGAAAATCCGCCGAGAATGAAAATGTCATTTTCCTCCTCCGGGTACTACAATTTCGAACCGAATTGTGTCTATGAGGCGGGTGACGACCTTTGCTTCGAGATCAATGACGAGCATTACCGCATGGTATATCATGTCCATTATGATGGCGGGGAGCTTTGCGGTTATTACACGCAGTTCGGCGAGAAAACCGATGTGAAGTATTCCCGCGTTTCGGATGCTCCGGAGGACGGTGAGTTTTATTTCGCTCCGCAGGAAGTATTCGTTCCCGAAACCGACAAGACAAGGGGAGAGATACTCCGTGAGTATGCAGACTATCAGCCGTGCGGCGAAAAGATAGCCGAATCGTCGTACGAGCTTTACGCAAAAACACCGGATATTCTGCAAAAATACGATTTCGATTCCTATTTTGCGGGCATTCCGCAAGGCGGTGATGAGATCGCCTTTGCCATGCTTGCGTTTGTATGCGACCATTTCGGGCATGACGGAGGTGCCGGCGGAGGAGATGGAGCGACTATCGAATCCAAGGTACGCTTTTGCGAAGAGCGTGACGGGAAGATGAATTGCCGCGGTCTTGCGATTCTGCTTGCGGCGCTTCTGAGATCGAAGGGAATAAAGGCAAGGCATATCACCTGTTTGCCGTATGAAGAACCGTTTGACGATTGCCATGTGGTGGTTGACTGCGAGTTGCCTTCCGGGGAGAGAATAATGCTCGACCCGACAAGCCGTCTGTATTATACGGATAAAGACGGAAAATATGTTTCGCTCAGACATCTGCGTCGGATGCTGATTGATGGAGAAGAATTGTTCCCAAACAAGGACGCTTCCTATAACGGGGGCACATTTGATGCGGAATACAACCGTGATTACATGACGAAAAACACTTTTCGCTTCTCACGCGGCTTTGGTTTTTCCGACGGAGCCGACGAGCGATCTATAGACCTTATACCGCAGCTTTATGTAAAGGATCAGATCGACGGCAGAGCCTATACAACGGACGAGGACGAATTCTGGAAGATGTAAAGCTTTCTGCCGAAGCGCAGAATAAACAAGTTCTGTTTTCATAATAAGTAACCTCCGAATTTAATTTTTGCGTTTTGAATTAAAGTTCGGATAGTCTATAAAAATGACAAATCCGAACCCTTCACCGATTGGTTTAGGGTTCGGATTTGTACTGTTTGGTGCGGGTAAAAGGACTTGAACCTTCACGAAGTTGCCCCCACTAGAACCTGAATCTAGCGCGTCTGCCAATTCCGCCATACCCGCGAACTATTCGCCGCCGCTGCGGCGTTACTAATTATACATGCACGCGGGCGGTTTGTCAAGAACAAATATCAAAAAACTTTCGGATGCAAAAATACGCGTTGACACGATGCGTGAAAAATGTCCGGATCGCTTGAAAAACGTATGGCGGCGGTGTATAATGCAAAAAAAACGAACGGAGTGATCCATGTTGAAGCCTGTTGAAATAAACGAATTCTGCAACCTGAAGTTTTTATCCAATCCGACATTCTCGCCGGACGGCAGCAGGGCGGCATTCACCGTCACCTCGGCAGATGAAAAGAAGAACAGATATAATTCCAATATTTATACATTTACCGACGGCAAGCCGCGCCGGCTTACGAACGGCAACGGCGAGGGAAGGTTTATCTTTCTGGACAACGACACGATACTTTTTCCCGCAAACCGTGAGGAAAAGAGTGACGAACCCTCTCTTGTAAGCCGGTATTACAAGATAAGCCTTTCCGGCGGCGAAGCCGAGCTTGCATTTGAATTTCCTGTTCCGGTCGGCAGTGTATTGCCCGTTTCGGAAAGCGATTTTATCGTAACGGCGACCGTTTTTCCGGGGTATGAGGAGCTTTATAAGGGCGATAAAAAGCTTGCGGCGAAATACCTTGCCGAATCCAAAAAGAATGCCGATTACGAGGAAATTACTCAAATGCCCTGGTGGTGGAACGGCGGAAGCTTTACAAAAGCATCCTACGATTCGCTTTATCGCTATAATGCGAAAACAAAGAAGCTGACTCGCATTTCGGATGTCGGATACGCGGTTTCGGATGTAAGTCTGAGCCCGGATAAGAAATATGTGTACTACTCCGTGATGAATGCCGACACGCCCAAGCCGGATTATTTCGGCGAAGCGGCGGTTAAGAGAACCGAGCTTTCCTCCGGCATCACCGAACTTCTTGCCGAAAGCCGCAAAGGATTCCGGATCGGCGCCTGTATCCCTTGCAAAAGCTTTGATATTATCCTCGCTTCCGATGAAAAATTCGGCATGAACACCGATCCGGATTTCTATAAGCTCGATCCGAAAACAAAGGAAATCACTCTTTACTGCAAATACGGGCTCGGTTTTCACAGCAGTGTGGGCTCGGATATACGCTACGGCGGCGGCAGGGGAATGAAGGTTGTCGAGGATACGCTTTATTTCATTTCGACGGTTTTCGACAGTGCCAATATTTACAAGCTCGAAGACGGCAGCATCACCCCCGTGACGGATAATGACGGCTCTGTGGATTCCTTTGACATCTGCGGCGGCAAACTTCTGGTGAACGCTCTTTGGGGAATGAAGGCACAGGAGCTGTATGACGAAAAGGGAAGGCGGCTTACCTCATTCAACAAAAAAACGCTTGCCGATAAATATACGGCGGTGCCCGAAAAGCTCAATTTCACAAGAAACGGCACCGAGCTTCACGGCTTCGTGCTCAAACCCTACGGCTTTGAAAAGGGCAAAAAATTCCCGGTCATACTCGATATCCACGGCGGACCGAAAACGGTATACGGCGAGGGATACTACCACGAAATGCAGTATTGGGCAGGGAAGGGATATTTTGTCATATACTGCAATCCGACCGGTTCCGACGGAAGAGGCGGGTTCATGGATATAACCGGTAAGTACGGCACCGTGGATTATGAGGATATAATGTCCTTCTGCGATGAATTCCTCGCCGCATATCCGGAAGCCGATGCCGATAATATGTTTGAAACCGGCGGTTCTTACGGCGGGTTTATGACAAACTGGATAATCGGACACACAGACCGGTTCCGGGCCTGCGCAAGCCAGAGATCCATTTCCAACTGGTTCTCCTTCTGCGGCGTCTCCGATATCGGATATCCGTTCGCTGTTGATCAGAACCGCGCCGACCCGTGGGATGACACCGAAAAAATGTGGTTCCACAGCCCGCTGAAATATGCCAGCAATGTAAAAACGCCGACACTCTTCATACATTCCTTCGAGGATTATCGCTGCCCGATCGACCAGGGTTACCAGATGTTCTCCGCGCTCGTGTTCAACGGTGTGGAGGCAAAGATGGTCTGCTTCCGCGGCGAAAACCACGAGCTTTCGCGTTCCGGCAAGCCGCAGCACCGTATAAAGCGGCTTAAAGAGATCACCGAATGGTTTGAAAACCACAGGAAGAAATAACCGATGCAAAAGCCCGCCGCGGATGTACTCTGCGGCGGGCCGATTTGTTTATGAGTGTGGTGGCTTATTGGTTTTTGAGCTTTTTCACGGTTTCTTCGATATCGTATTTTGTCTTTTCCTCGCGCGTCTGGTAAGACGAAACGAAAGTGCCCGGCTGCGCCGTCAGCATAGAGGTAACAAGCTCGTGCATATTGCCCCAACGGTATATTTCGCCAAGCTCCGGAGCGCGGTTTGCAAAGATTATATCAAGCATTCTTGCGGAATCGTCGTCGCGGGCGACCTGGTATTGAAGTGTTTGCTCATAATAAACCGGGTTGAGCTCCTGCCTTGAAACGGCGCCGAGGCATTCCAGAACGTTCTTTGCTTTTTCAAGATCCGCACCCAGCACCGAACTCGGTATGACAATGCAGCTCGCAACCCAAGCGCCGCAGTTGCTTGAATAATTCTCCTGCTCCTTATCATAAAGGGGCAGCGGAAGCACGCCGAAGTCGCTCTTCATATCGCGTATAAGGGGAAGGTTCAGAAGCGCGTTTACAAAGAAGAGACACCGATCCGCCTTGAATTCCGGCACGACGACATTTTCAACCGGTATGCTGCTCATGTTGAAATAGTCGTCGGCGTTCATATAGCCTGTCGCGGGGTTTTGAAGGTTTTCCTGTGCCTTTGTAATGAGCGAAACGGCACGTTCGTTGTTAAGCGTGAGTATCGGATAGCCGTCGCTATCCTTCGTGCAGATGCGCTCGTTGCCGGCGCACAGCAGCCAGTGTATAATGCCGGATTGCCCGGCAATGCCGAAAACGTCGCCGAGATCCGGTTTGTTGTTTTGGTTCGTGTCGCGGTAGACTTCGCGTGCCATTTCAAACATGACATCCTGAGTCCATTCGTGATTGTCGACCATTTCGTAAAGGCTCTTGCGTCCGTACTTTTCGGCAAGATGCTGCGATTCCACCATTTGTTTGTTGAAAGCCACGAACTGTGTGGAATCCTTGCTTGTTATCCCTATGTCGCCTACGGCAAAATATGTTTTCCCGGCAATGGTGACGGTGTTGTTGAACGCTTTTGCCCACCACGGGTTATCAAGGTCGAGTATGTCGTTCAGCGGGTGAAGAAACCCGTCCAGGGCGAGCATTCCCGCTTCGATAAGGCAGGGCATGGCAAACAGATAATCCACCGTTCCGGTGGTAACGTCTTTGTATATGCGCTGGTACATTTCGCCGCCGTAACGGTTGAAGGTGTATATCATTTCTTCTTCCACCTTCAGCCCGAGCCGCTCCTCGACAATGCTTATACACTTTGCCTGCGCGGATACCACCGCGGAAGCGGTTTCGGAAACATAAAGCGGATTGGAATTTGGGTTTATGCCGTAACAGGTTTCGGTCTGCTGCACCGCCGTGGTGATGACTTTTACGGTCTCGCCGCCGTAATTCACGCTTTCGTCAAGCGCATATCCGTAACAAGTATTCGCATCGGCAGTTGTATCGGTAATATCGGCAGAGCGGGAAACGCCCTCCGTGTCGGTTCCGCAGGCTGCAAAGGAGAAAAGTACAAACAGCAAAAGCAAAGCGGAAATGATTCGTATCGAGCTTTTCATGTTTACCCCCGGTAGATGTGTTTTATTCAATGTGCATAATTCATTATACGGTTTTACCGCTGTTTTGTCAATAATGACATTTTCGCACTTACAAACGGCGATAAATGCAATTAACCAACTGCTATATTTCATTTGAGCACGGGTAAGCAGCCGGCAAATGCTTTTATCGGGCGAATATATGCAACACACGGGCGATTAAATTGCAAAATATGTGTTGACAAAGCACCGCGGACGGTATATAATAAAAAGAGATAAAATCAGATCAAAACCGAAAGGATGATTGCTATGAGCGGAAAGCCGAATATAGAAGCGCTTGTCGGAAATCTTTGCGACAGCTCCTGTTTCAGCGACGAGCTGTATTCAAGGTACGGAGTAAAAAGGGGGCTTCGTAATCCGGACGGGACAGGTGTTCCCGCAGGTATCACTCGTGTGAGCAATGTCCACGGTTACCTTATAGACGAATATGAAAAGCTGCCCTGCCGCGGGGAGCTTTATTACCGCGGCATAAACGTGCGCGACATTATCGAAGCGACAAATGCCGAAAACCGCTTCGGTTACGAGGAAACCTCCTGGCTTTTGCTGTTCGGCAGCCTGCCGACACGCTCCGACCTGGAATACTATCAGACGGTCATAGATTCACTGCGCGAGCTGCCTCCTTCGTTTACCGAGGATATGATAATGCGTGCCCCCAGCCCGGATATCATGAACAAGCTTGCACGCAGCGTGCTTGCGCTGTACAGCTATGACGACAACCCGGACGATACATCCGTCGAAAACGTTATGCGCCAGTCGTTTATGCTTATTTCCCGTATGCCCGGGATCATGACGGCGGCATACCAGGTGAAAAAGCGTTATTATGATAACGGCGATTTCATATTGCACACGCCGATACCCGGCCAGTCGGCGGCGGAAAACATACTTTCGCTTCTCCGCGCCGACCGTAAATACACATGGGAGGAAGCAAGGCTGCTCGACCGCTGTCTTATCCTCCATGCCGAACACGGCGGGGGCAACAACTCCCCCTTTGCCTGCCGTACAATTACATCCTCCGGTTCCGATACCTATTCCGCCATTGCGGCGGCGATCGGTGCGCTTAAAGGTCCGCGGCACGGCGGTGCAAATCTGCGTGTCGTGAAAATGCTCGACGAGCTCAAAGCCACGGTAAAGGACCACCGGGATGACGACGAGATCCGCGAATACCTGAAAAAGCTGCTGCGTAAGGAAGCGGGCGACAGAAGCGGGCTTATATACGGTGTGGGTCATGCCGTTTATACGCTCAGCGACCCGCGCGCCGAAATACTCCGTGCAGAAGCGGAAGCCCATGCGGACGAGTACGGTATGCGCGACGATTATGAACTTCTGCACGCCGTGGAAAGGCTCGCGCCGGAGCTGCTTGCCCCGAAGATGGAGGGCGGCAACGCCATCTGCGCGAACGTCGACCTTTATTCCGGGCTCATTTACCGTATGCTCGGCATACCGTCGGAGCTTTTTACCCCGATATTCGCGCTTTCACGCATGGCGGGCGGGTGTGCACACCGGCTGGAAGAGCTTATAACCTGCCGCAGGATAATACGCCCGGCATACCGCCCGATAGAAAGACGGCATCCTTATATCACGCTTGATGAAAGGAAGGAAGAACAGTGAACGGAAAATACACGCTTGCCGAAAAGCTGATAAAATCGCATCTTGTCTCCGGCGAAATGTCGGTCGGAAACGAAATCGCATTGAGGATAGATCAGACGCTCACACAGGATGCAACGGGGACAATGGCCTACCTCGAATTTGAAAGCATGGAGGTGCCGCGCATTAAAACCGAACTTTCCGTTGCTTATGTCGATCATAACACTCTGCAAAACGGGTTTATGAACGCGGATGACCATAAATATATACGCACCTGCGCCGCAAAATACGGGCTCTATTTCTCCCGCCCGGGTAACGGCATATGCCACCAGGTTCACCTCGAACGGTTCGGCGCTCCGGGAAAGACACTTATAGGCTCCGACAGCCACACCCCCACGGGCGGCGGAATAGGCATGCTCGCAATGGGCGCAGGCGGTCTTGATGTTGCGGTTGCAATGGGCGGCGGCGCATATTATATTACATACCCCAAGGTAGTAAAGGTAGAGCTTACAGGCAAGCTTTCTCCCTGGGTATCCGCAAAGGACGTTATCCTTGACGTTCTGCGCCAGATGACCGTCAAGGGCGGCGGCGTATGGCGCCAGACCATCTTCTATCCCTATCGGGATATTTCGGTGCACGGCCGCGGGCTGGTGTACGATATCCGGGTGGATGCGCCCAC
>USHI01000016.1 GCA_900554405.1 uncultured Eubacteriales bacterium
CCTGCCGCCCGGCATCGACAGGCCGGATCCCGTTCATTTCTGATACAAGCATATTCTTTCCTTTTCCCGTATTTTATTCTTTATGAAGCAAAAATCCATGCTTTTGTCTTAAAATTCCATGGTTTTGCTCTGGAAATCCATCTATACTCAAAGTACATCAAAACTTACGGGAGGTCAATACTATGATCAAACTTACACCGCCGATGGGCTGGAATTCCTGGAACACCTTCGGAGAAAATATCAATGAAAAAATGATTTTTGAAACTGCTGATGTCATGGCCGAGAGCGGCCTGCGCGATAAAGGATACGAATATCTTGTCATCGACGACTGCTGGGCACTCCGTCAGCGCGGCGAAAACGGCAGAATGGTCGCCGATCCCGAAAAGTTCCCGAGCGGCATGAAGGCGCTTGCCGATTACGTTCACTCCAAGGGGCTTAAATTCGGTATGTATTCCTGCAGCGGCACACGCACCTGCGCCGATTATCCCGGATCTTTCGAATACGAATTTATCGATGCGCAGACCTTTGCCGAATGGGGCGTGGATTATCTTAAATACGATTACTGCTTCAAGCCGATCAACCAGGAGGGCCACCTTCTTTACAAGAGAATGGGGCTTGCGCTGGCAAACTGCGGCAGGGATATCTGCTTTTCCGCCTGCAGCTGGGGCAGAGACGATACCGCAAAATGGATAAAGGAAACCGGCGCGCACCTCTGGCGCTCCACCGGCGATATACATGACAACTGGGAATCCATCCGCGAGCTTGCGACAAAGCAGCTGGAATATCAGCCGTACAACGGCCAGGGCTGCTTCAACGATATGGATATGCTCGTTGTCGGTATGCACGGCAACGGAAATGTCGCCCTGGGCGGCTGCTCGGATGAGGAATACAGGACCCACTTCTCGCTTTGGGCAATGCTCAATTCCCCGCTCATGATCGGCTGCAATGTCCGCGAAATGAGCAACGAAACCAAAGAAATCCTTCTCAACAAGGAAGTTATCCGCATAAATCAGGATCCCGCCTGCCGTCAGCCGTTCCTTTGCGGCAAGTATTGGGATCACGACGGCGTTCAGATGTGGGCAAAATTCCTGGACGGCGGCGATATCGCCATCGGCTTCTTCAATATGCTCGACAGCGAGACCTACCCCTGGATCTGCCTTGATGCCGTCGGCATCAACCGCACGACCGGGCGCGCGCTCGAATTCACCGATGTTTGGACAGGCGAAAACGTCGGCACCTTCGACCAGACCTTCCGCCCCTCCGCAATACCCGCACACGGCTGCAGGCTTTACCGCTGCAAGGTCGTAAATGCAAAATAACTGCACCCTTTGCGGGCGCACGCTCTGCGCGGATGATATCGGCGCTTCCAAAAAGCTTATCAACCGCGGGCTTACGGGATTCATGTGCATTCCCTGCCTTGCCGCCAAATTCGGCGTGAGCGAGCAGTACCTGCACGAAAAAATAGAGTTTTGGCGGCAGTCCGGCTGCCTGCTCTTTCCGCCGAAAACCGAATAAGCGCAATAAAACGGCACCCCTCGAGGCGCACTCCGAAAGGAAGTGCGCCTCAGTTATATTCGCCGGGCGGCTAAGTCTATTGTCCTTCGGGCAGTGATATTATGCTTCGCATAGTGATATTGCCTGCGGCAGTTAAGGCGGCGAATATAATATCACGAAAGCCGTCGGGCTTTCATATCACTTTCCGAAAGGAAAATATCACTCCGGGCAAAGCCCGGAACATCACTTTTTTCCAAAGGGTACGGCGGGCATAGAATTTTGTTGCCGAAATCCTTTACGGATCGTTTTTCGGATAGTACAAAAAGAAGGCAGCGCAAATTCTACGCTGCCTTTTTCCTTATGAAGTCACCTCGCAGGGTGCCGTTTTTCATGCCCGCAAGCGCGTTTACTCCGGCTTGTTCAGCTTGTACATTTCGATATCGAAATCGTTCAGGAAATCAAGATCCCACTTCCCGTCTGTCTTCGAAGCGCCGTATATCTCGACAAGGTAATCCCCGTATCTGAAGAATACGTTTCCGACATTCCTGCCGAATATATAACCTTCGCCAAGTGTCGCCGCAATTACCTCGCCGTATTTTTCGTTTGTGTGTCTGTATGCCCATGTCGGTTCATAACCTCTGTACAGATCATCCAGATACCCGTTCACAACGGTGAACAGATCGCAATCCCGGGAGTTTTTCGGCAGCTTTACAAAGGATATACGCTCGGCGCCCGTTGTATATAAGGAAAGCGGAAGTCTGTACCGTATGCCGTCCACCTCGCATAAGTATTTACGATCGTCGGGGGTCTTTACTTTGATTTTTTTGTACTCGGATCCGTATTTCTCCTCGTACTTCTTAAAGAAATCCTTTATAATGGGTATTTCACTCTCGTTTTCGATAAATGTGAGAAAAGCAAAGTTTTCGAAGTATTTGTCCCATGTTATCTCCGGTTTTCTTTCCGTCCCACCGGCAGAATCAATAAATTCGCAAAATTCATACGGAGTTCCGTAAAACGGCTCGGTAAATCTGAACACCTCGGTGATCTCTTCCGATACATTTGATACTTCCTGTGCAGAAGAAACCGCAGAGCTTTCTTCGCCGCCGCTTTCTTCACCGCCGCTGCAGGAAGCAAGCAATGTTAACAACGCCGTAAAACACAACGCCAGGGAAACGATTTTGAAAGATCTTTTTGCTGCCATTATTATTTTCCTCCTTGATTAAACATGATTCGGCGAATCATTTGTGCTTCATATTAACATTTTTGGGCGGATTTGTCAATCAGTGGGGTGTTTTTCAGCACTAATGCACAAAAATCCTGCGAAAAAGAGACACACGAAGTGCCTCTTTTTGTATATATTTACTTATTATCAAGCATTTCGGAAAGTGCGGTGAGAATGCCTATCTTGCCGCTTTCGTATGTAAGCCCGCCCTGGAGGTAGACTATATACGGCTCGCGCAGGGGGCCGTCCGCCGAAAGCTCGATCGAGCTGCCCTGTGTGAAGGCGCCCGCAGCCATAACGACGGCATCCGAATACCCGGGCATTTCCCAGCCCTCCGGAACGACAAAGCTGTCCACCGGCGAGCCCTTCTGGATACCGCGGCAGAAGCGGAGCATATTTTCCGCATTATGCAGCCTGACCGTCTGGATTATATCGCTGCGGGGGGTATCCCACGAGGGTTCGCACTCAAAGCCGCTTGCCGAAAGCACGGCGGAGGCGAAAAGCATTGTCTTTATCGCCTGGGCGGTGGTATGCGGTGCGAAGAAAAGCCCTTTGATCATCGGCTTTGTCGCGCCCATGGAGGCACCCGCCTCCAGACCTATGCCCGGAACGGTAAGACGATAGGAGGCAAGCTCCACCGCGCGCTTTGTGCCGACGATATATCCGCCGGTTTCAGCAATGCCGCCGCCGGCGTTTTTGATCATGGAGCCGCAAAGCAGATCGCCCTTCGGCTCGGTGCGTTCGGTAAATTCGCCGTAGCAGTTATCCACGATAAGATACACGCCCGCAAAACGGTGCACGAGCGCGGCAAGCTCGTCTATTTCCGCAACGGTGAGCGTGCGCCTGTCCCCATAGCCCTTGGAGCGCTGAACAAAAACGGCTTTTATGCTTTTATCCTCCGAAAGCACCCTTTCCGCCGCGGAAAGATCCAGCGTTTTGCCGCCGCACAGCGGAATATCGCGGTACTTCACGCCGAGGTCGGCAAGCGAGCCGTCCCCGCCGCTTTCGCCGGAAAAGCCGATGACCGAATCGAGCGTATCATACGGCTTGCCGGTGACGGAAAAAAGCGTATCGCCCGGGCGGAGCACGCCGTACAGAGCAACGGCGAGCGCGTGCGTTCCGGAAATGAGCTGGGCGCGGGCAAAGCCCGCCTCGCACCCGAAGGCGGCGGCATAAAGCGTGTCGCAAAGGTCGCGGCCGTCGTCGTTATAGCCGTAACCGCAGCTCGGATTGAAGTGGCGTTCGGAAAGGCGGTGCTCGCGGAATACGTCAAGCACCTTTCCGGTATTATAAAATGCGGTTTCATCCACGGCGCGGAACATCGGCGCAAGGCGCGCTTCGCATTCCGCAGCAAGCTTCATTATTTCGGGGCTGAACATATAATTACATCCCCTGCTTTATAAACGCGGTCAGAAGGTCGGCGCACGCCTTCATATCTCCGGTATCGACGGTTTCGACCGGGGTATGCACATAGCGCGTGGGAAGCGAAATGCAGCACACCGCACTGCCCGCTCCGGCTATCTGCATTTGCGAGGTATCCGTTCCGCCGGCAAGCAGAACTTCGTACTGATAAGGGATATCGTTTTCCTTTGCAAGCTCGGTGAGCCGATCGACAACGGCGCTGCTGCATATGACGGAGCTGTCCTTTATCTTTATCGCCGCACCGCCGCCGAGCGTGACGGTAAGGTGGTTCGGATTGCCCACCGCGGGCGCGGGGGTGACATCAAGCGCGATCGAGTAATCCGGCATGACTGCAAACGAGCTCGGCTTCGCACCGCGGCAGCCGACCTCCTCCTGCACTGTAAATACAAAATAGGTGTCATACTTGGGCTTTCCGCAGTGCATGGCGGCGTATGCGTTTATCGCGCAGCAGACACGGTCGTCATGCGCCTTTGCGGCAATGCGAGAACCGCCGAGCTTGCGCACAAGCGGTGCGACGGCGCAGAGATCGCCCACGGAAACACGCCTTTTTGCCTTTGCCGCGCTCGAAGCGCCGATATCGACAAAGAGCCTGCCGTTGGTGACATCGGCGAGCTTGGTTCCGTCCTCGATCACAAGAACGCCATTGACACCGCCTGCAAAACGCACGGTGTGGTAGCAGGAAGCAAGCGGATTTATGCCGCCCACCGGTGCAACGCGGAGCATACCGTTATCCTCGATCGCCACTACCATGAAGCCGATCTCATCCATATGCGATGCGGTCATGAGCTTTTTGCTGCTGTCGGCACCCTTTTTGAAAACGATCAGGTTGCCCATGGCATCCACGGTCATATCGTCCGCATAGGGGGCAAGGTCCTTCATTATGATATCGCGCAGCTCGGATTCCCTGCCGGAAACCGAAAAGGCGGAAAGATATTTTCTCATCAGATCAAACATTGTCAAGACTCCTTTCGTTTATCGCCGCCGCAAGATCGCGCACGGCATATATATCGTCCAGCCCGAGAACATCGGAAGCGGAATGGATGTACCTTGCGGGGGCGCTGAGCGCAAGCACCTTTGCCCCGCTTGCGGCGCGCTGGTAGGCGCCCGCCTCGTTACCGCCGGCAACGACATTTTTATACTGCCACTTTATGCCCCTCTCGTCCGCCGCCGAAACGCATTCCGCGATAAGAGCGCGGTCGTATATCGTGCTGCGGTCCATGAGCGAAATGACGGCGCCGCCGCCGACGCTGCACGCGCATTTGTTCTTCGGCACACCGGCTATATCACCGGCGGTCGTCGCTTCGAGTATGATGCAGATATCCGGGCGAAGGTCGAACGCCGACTCCTTTGCGCCGTCGCAGCCGATCTCCTCGCAGGTGTTGAAGTGGAAATAGGTATCGTATTCGAGCTCGCTGTTTATCATTCCGACAAGCGCCGCACAGCCGAACCGATCGTCCAGCGCCTTGGAGCAAACAAGCCCTTCGCCGAAATCCGAAAAGTTCGGTTCGAAGGTGCAGCAATCGCCCACGCGGACATATTTTTCCGCCTCCGCGCGGTCGGATGCGCCGATATCTATGCGCATTTTATCCAGCGGTTCGCATTTGCCGCGTTCGTCCGGCGTCTGCATATGGATCGCCTTGGAGGCAACGATGCCGTATACCCCGCTTCCGCAGAATACAACGCGCCTGCCGCTGACCACGCGCCTGTCCACGCCGCCGACCGCATCGAAATATATGTAGCCGTCATCGTCGATATATCTGACCATGAACCCGACTTCATCCATATGCGCGGCGAAAACGACCTTGTTTTTTCTGCGCTTTCTGCCCTTTTTGAAAACCGAAAGATTACCGCAGGGGCTGATCTTATATTCCGCACCGGAGGAAGCGATATCGCAGATTATCGCCTCGCGCACGGCATCCTCCATGCCGGAAGGGCCGAGTATATTGCAGTATTTTTCAAGAAGCTGTTTCATTGCATTCACCTCCCGCGGATATCGCCCGCAACGGCGGCAACAAGCCTTGCCGCGGCATAGGCATCACGCATATCGACGATCTCGCTCATCGTATGCATATTTTTCAGCGGAACCGAAACGAGCAGCGTGGGTATCCCGGCGCGGGTCGTCTGAACCGCATTGGAGTTTGTCCCCGTGCGGCCGGGCGCGGCGGAAAGCTGGTACGGTATCCCGTTTTCCTGCGCAAGCCGGAGCGCACGTTCGGTAAAGGCGCGGTTTGTCTGCGGAGAGAAGCATATATCGCAGCCGCCGCCCGCAACGACACCCCTGCGCCATTCGGGCGCATCCGGAACGTATGCGTGAGTAACGTCCATGACTATCGCCATGTCCGGGTCGAGCCTGTGCGCCGTTGTCATCGCGCCCTTGTAGCCGGTTTCCTCGCCGCCGCTGAACTGAAATGCGATATCGCAGTTCAAAGCAGCCTTATCAAGCATCATAAGACCGCGCAGTATCGCGGCGCCGCAGAGCCTGTCATCAAACGAAGCGCCGACAAGCTTTTCGCCCAGCAGGCGGTGAAGCTTTACCGGAAACCCGCAGGGTGTGCCGACACGGACAAGCTCCGAAAGAGCATCCTTATCAAGCCCGGTATCTATGCAGAGATCGGTGACCTCCGCCTTTTTTTCGCTTTCGCCCGGTTCCTGCAAATGCGGCGGTTTGGAGCCGAAAACCCCGCGTATAAGCTTTTTGCCGTAGATATTCACCTCGGAAGCAAAAAGTATCTTTGCGGCAATACCGCCCACCGGCGCGACTTTCAGAAAGCCGCCGTCGCAGATCTCCGTCACCACAAAGCCGACGGTATCCATGTGCGCATCGCAAAGCAGAAGCGGAGCGTTTTCCCTGCCGCAGCGCATTATTCCGTATACGCTTCCGACTTCCGTCCTGCCGTTCTCATCGAACAGCCCGGTTTCCGAAAGCTCCTTTGTTATTCCGTCAAAGGCGGTCGACTCGAAGCCCGAAACCCCGGGGTAAGCCGTGAGCCTTTCGACAAGCGAATAAAGCTTTTCCATATAATATCCTCCGTTTTCAGAGTTGATTTACGATACTTTTGAAGACATTTCCGCGCTCGGCGAAATTTTTGAACATATCAAAGCTTGCCGAAGCGGGGGTGAGCACGACATTGTCGCCCGGGGCAGCGTGCTCGCGCGCGGAAAGCACCGCCGTGCGGAAATCATCCGCAACCGTGTAATCCTTAAACCCGGCATTATCGAGCGCCGCGGAGATCTTGCCCGCCGTCGCGCCGCAGAGCACGGCGAATTTCACCTTGCGGGTGAACAGCTCGCCGAGCGGTTCATAGGGGATATGCTTGTCATACCCGCCGGATATCGCGATAACATTTCTCCCCGGAAAGCTTTCCAGGCAGGCGCGGGTGCGCGAGGGGCTGGAATCTATGGATGAATTGTAATACTTCACGCCGTCGAGCTCGCGGACAAATTCGATCCTGTGCTCCACGCAGCCGAATCCCCCTGCGACACGGCAAAGCGCCTCCTCCGAAACGGTGTCCTCCGTGGCGGCAAAGGCTTCGCAGTAATTATAGCGGTTGTGCCGCCCGACAATGCGTATATCGCTGTCCGGAAGGATAAGCCGGCCGGAACGGTAAATGCCCTTTTCGTCGAAATAAACATCCGCTTCCCCGGCGCCGGAAACAAAACGCGTTTCGCATTTTGATTCCGATGCGAAGGTACGGCAGTATTTGTCGTCACCGTTCAGCACAAGCAGCCCGCCCGGCTTCTGAAACCGGAAAATATTCTTTTTTGAATCGACATATTCTTCCATGTCGCGATGCCAGTCCAAGTGGTTCGGCGCGATATTGGTGATAACGGCGACATCCGGGCTTTTGTCCAGCTTCATAAGCTGGAAGCTCGAAAGCTCGACAACGGCGCAATCATTCGGCGAAATGTTATCCAGCTCGGCAAAAAGGTTCGTGCCTATATTGCCGCCGAGAAACACCCTTTTGCCCGCGGCGCGCAGAAGCAGCGAAATAAGCGTGGTGGTTGTGGTTTTGCCGTCGCTCCCCGTGACGGCGTATGTTTTGCAGGGGCAGAGCCGGAAGAATTCCTCCATTTCGCTCGTAACAAGCGTGCCGTTTGCGGCGGCAGAGGCTATCCCGGGAATATCGGGGCGCACGGCGGGGGAAAGAAACAGCAGCTCTTCCGTGATATCGTCCAGATAACGTTCCCCGCAGATAAAGCGAACGCCCTTTTCCGACAGGGTATTATAAAACGGTGCGGACGAAAGATCCTTTTTATCGCGCACGATGCATTCCGCGCCGGCGCTTGCAAAAAGCTCCACAACGGGCAGATTGCTCACGCCCATGCCGACAAAGCCGACCCGCCTTCCGCGGTATCGCGAAGTATATTTCAAAAGCAAGTATACCACATTCCTTTCGGTGCATTTTATGCACTGCTCTACATTGTATAATACGAAGGTGCGAAAATCAAGTATTTGACAAAATAAAAAAGGCGTGATATAATTATCTGCGACCGTTCCGAGCGATCGCGCGGCGCCATGGCGAAAGCCCGCGCCGTGAGGAAAGTCCGAGCCCCACAGAGCAGGATAACAGATAACATCTGCCGAAGGCGACTTCAGGGCCAGTGCAACAGAAATAAACCGCCCGGCATTTTTTGCCGGGTAAGGATGGAAAGGCGAGGTAAGAGCTCACCGGCGTGCCGGAGACGGCACGGCCATGTAAACCCTATCCGGAGCAACACCGCGGCGGGGGCATATGCTTGCTCGGCAGCCCCCATGGAGGTGGCATGGAGGTCTGCGGCGACGCAGATCCAAGATAGATGATCGTTCATGACAGAACTCGGCTTACAGGAACGTGTCGCCGAAAAACTCTCTTCCGTTTTTTTGCAGGGAGTTTTTCTTTTTTTAAGGATTTTCTAAGGTGCGCGGTATATCCTGCTTTACGGTGGGAAAAGGTATATACCCTTGACAAAAATGCAAAAATAGTATATACTGACAATGCAGTGAAATATAAGGGGAAAATACATTGATACTACAGCTTGAAAACGCCCGCCAATCGCTCGGCGACCTGCGCGAAGGCATAAAGGATCTCGGCGAATCCATAGGTGTCGAAACGCTCGGGAAGGAAGTCGAAGAACTCGAAACCAAAACAATGGAACCGGGATTCTGGGACAAGCCCGCCGAATCACAGAGTGTCCTGAAACAGTTAAAGCACAAAAAAAGCACGCTCGAGCATTACATCGCGCTGAAAAAGAGCTTTGACGATATCGAAACGCTTATAGATATCGCCATTGAGGAGGACGACGAAAGCCTTGTGGACGAAGTCCTGGGCGATCTTAATGCCGTTCGGACCGAATACGAAAAGCAAAAGATAGAAATACTCCTTTCCGGCGAATACGACGGCAGTAACGCCATCGTCTCCATCCACCCCGGCGCGGGCGGAACGGAAGCGCAGGATTGGGCGCAGATGCTGTTCAGAATGTATCAGCACTATGCCGAAAAGCACGATTACAAATTCAAGGTGCTCGATTATCTGGACGGCGACGAAGCCGGGATAAAGAGCGTTTCCTTCCTTGTGGAGGGCGAAAACGCTTACGGCCACCTCAAAAGCGAATCCGGCGTTCACCGTCTTGTGCGCGTTTCGCCTTTTGATGCGAGCGGGCGCAGGCACACGTCGTTTGCCTCCGTGGAGGTGCTCCCCGAATTCAACGACGAAATGACGATCGAAATCAACGATGCCGACCTTAAGATCGACGCTCACCGTGCAAGCGGCGCCGGCGGCCAGCACATAAACAAGACCGATTCCGCGATACGCATCACACACATCCCCACCGGCATAGTTGTCGGCTGCCAGACAGAACGCAGCCAGGTGCAGAACCGCGAAACGGCAATGCGAATGCTCAAAAGCAAGCTGCTCGAAATTAAGGAACGCGAGCATCTCGAAAAGATCGAGGATATAACCGGCACAAAGATGAACATCGAATGGGGCAGCCAGATACGTTCCTATGTTTTTATGCCCTACACGCTTGTCAAGGATAACCGCACCGGCTGCGAAACCGGCAACATACAGGCCGTGATGGACGGCGACCTTGATGAATTCATAAACGAATATCTTAAACTCAACTGCAAATAACATTCAAACGGAGGTATTACACCATGAAAAAACTCAAACCCATCCTGGCGGTATCGCTGCTTGTGCAGTCGCTTACCTTCTTTGTTCTTTCGCTTCTCAATATCGAAAAGAAAAAGAATCTTGCCAAGGCATTTGCCGCTATCGGCGTTGTAGGCGGCGCCGCGGGCGCGTATCTCCTTGCGACAGAGCTGAAATCCCGCAAGTGCTGCTGCGAAGACGGCGCCTGCGACGATTTCGACGAATTCGACGATCTTGACGATCTTGATGTCTGCGAGGACGATATCCTTTGCTCCTTCGAGGACGAAAACGCCGAAAAGGCAGAGGAAAACACCGAAAACGCTTAAAATCCGCCATGAAACCGATCGGGGTGCGACACCGCACCCCGATATTTTGATATTCAAAGACAATCAAACCGAAAGGACGTGTTACTATGTCTAAAGGTGCTCTCTCGGTCGATACCGAGCATCTGTTTCCCATTATCAAAAAATGGCTCTATTCCGAAAAGGATATCTTCATCCGCGAGGTCATATCCAATGCGACCGACGCGATAACCAAGCACAGGCACCTCGTTTCGCTCGGCGAAGCAGAGGAAAGCGCGGAAAAATACCGCATAACCGTCCGTGCCGACAAGGACGAACGCACCGTAACAGTGACGGATAACGGCATCGGCATGGATGCCGGCGAGGTGGAGCGTTATATAAACAATATCGCTCTTTCCGGTGCTGTCGAGTTTATTTCGAAATACGAAAGCAACGGCGGCAACGGGATAATCGGGCATTTCGGGCTGGGCTTCTATTCCATGTTCATTGTCGCGGACGAGGTCGAAATGTACACCCGTTCCTACCGCGGCGGCAAGGCTGTCCACTGGAAGTGCGACAGCGAGGGCAATTTCGAAAGCGAGGAATGCGAGCGCACCGAACGCGGCACCGAAATAATCATGCATATCGCCGAGGATGAGGTATCCTATCTCGATACCGAAAAGCTCAGGGGCATTATCACACGCTACTGCGCCTTTATGCCTTACGATATCGTGCTTGTATCCGAAGGCGGCAAGGAAGAGGTGCTCAATGATACCGAACCGCTTTGGCAGCGCAGCCCCGCGGATATAACGGACGAGCAGTATAACGAGTTTTACAAAAAGGTCTTCGGCGATTACGAGGATCCTCTGTTCCATGTCCACATTGTCGCCGACTATCCGCTGAACTTCAAGGGTGTCTTCTTTATTCCGAAGCGCAAAAGCGGCTATGAATCGACGGAAAGCGTCATAAAGCTGTTCTATAATTCGGTATTCGTTGCGGATAATATAAAGGAAGCCTGCCCCGATTACCTTGTGAACCTGCACGGCGTGCTCGATTGTCCGGAGCTGCCGCTGAACGTTTCGCGTTCCTACCTGCAAAACGATGCTTATGTACGCAAGGTCGCCTCGCATATCGCGAAAAAGGTCGCGGACAGGATCAACTACCTCTTCAATAACGAACGCGAAACGCTCGAAAAGAATTGGCGTGACATGAAGCCCTATTTCGAATATGCCTGCATGCGCGACAAAAAGTTTGCGGAACGTGTCAACCCCTGCATTCTTATCGAAAAGGCGGGCGGGGGCTTCTGCACCGTTTCGGAATATCTCGGCGGCAAGGACGAAGGCACGGTATATTACACCACCGACCCTCAATCGCAGAGCTACTATCTCGATCTGTTCAGGGCAAAGGGCACGGATGTGCTCATATTCGATAATCTTATCGACAACAGCTATGCGCAGTATCTGGAAAGCGAAAACGGCAAGCTGAAATTCCGCCGTGTGGACAGCGGCGAAGAAGCCTCCGGCGATGCCGACGAAAAGCTCACCGCACTGTTCCGCAGGGCTTCCGGCAAGGAGGACCTCGAAACCGCATTTTCCGCCGGCGATGAAAACGGCGCCGCCGCGCTTATCGCTTTGCCGGAGGAAAGCCGCAGAATGGCGGATATGATGCGGATGTACAGCATATCCTCCGGGAACGATTCCTTCAAAATGCCGGCGCACGAGCGGCTGGATATCAATACGGCAAACCCTGTGATAAAGCAGCTTGCAACGCTCGATGAAAGCGATGCGCACGCGCTCGATATCGCAAAGCACATATACCTTTCCGCGCTTTTGCTTTCACGCACGCTCACGGCGGAGGAAGCAAAGGAATTCATCCGGCTCAACAACGCTCTTGTGAAATAAGCAAACAACAAAGAAAGACTGCCCGCAAAAAGGCAGTCTTTTTTATCTGCGAAAATACAACGGAAAAGCCCCCTCTCGAACGAACGGGGGCTTTTCTGGAGCTGGTGGTGAGGATTGAACTCACGACCTGTTGATTACGAATCAACTGCTCTACCACTGAGCCACACCAGCATTCCGCAGCCGAATTATCGGCGCGGGACACATTATAGCATTATTTTTTCCGCTTGTCAACCATTACTTTTGCACAGCGAAGCAAATCTTCCCTTTTGTTTTCGATATCGCCCGCGGCAGCGGCAAAAAGCAGCCCGTTCAGCACCGCCCCGATATCCGCACCGCGCACACCGAGCGCGCGGATATCCTTGCCGTTCACCGCAAGTGTATCCAAAGAAAGGCATACTCCGTTTTTGACAAGCGTATTTATCCTCGCCGCGGAGCATTCGGGGTAAAGAGCATCGCGGTAGACGGCTATGCTCTCCGAGACTTCCCTGCCGAGCCGTGCCGCCGCGATCCGGAATTCGCGCTCGCCCGCGGGGAACGGGCGGCATCCGGCAAAAAGCGCGGCGCGCGTGCGGGTCGCCTTATCGGCTTTAAGAGCATAAAGCGCGCTTTCGGCTTCCGCACCGCACACGGCGGCAAAGCGCATGGCGGGGTCGGGCGGGAGCCTGCAGATATCCGGGATATCCGCCGCAAGAGGGCAGCGAACGGCGATTATTTCGCGGTATCGACATATTACATCATACGCCGCCGCGCCGCAAAGCAGCTTTTTCAGCTCCGAAAACACCCGCTCCGCCGAAACCGCCGTCAATTCTTCCCGCAGCTCAAATGCGGCACGGGCGGTTTCCGGCTCGATTTCAAACCCGAGCACCGAGGCAAACCTCAGCGCGCGGAGTATGCGGAGCGCATCCTCCGAAAACCGTTTGTGCGCGTTCCCGACAGCGCGTATTATACCGTTTTTTATATCCTCCGCGCCGGAAAACGGGTCGATCATTCCGCGCGTTGGCGAATAGGCGATGGCATTTACTGTAAAATCCCGCCGTGCAAGATCGGCTTTGATATCCTCCACGAAGCAAACGCTTTGCGGGTGACGCATATCGGAATATTTTCCGTCCGTGCGGAAGGTCGTTACCTCATACGGAACACCGCCCGTGACAACGGTGACCGTACCGTGCTTCATCCCCGCCCCGGCGACTGCGCACCCGGCGAATATGCTCAGGACTCTTTCCGGTTTTGCGCTTGTCGCTATGTCGATATCGTTCGATGCACGGCCGAGCAGTCGGTCGCGCACGCAGCCGCCGACGGCATAAGCGCTTTCGCCGCAGCTTTCGAGCGCTTCGATTATGCGGCAGGCTTTTTCATCCCGTAAAAAATCCGTATTACCGCCTCCTTTTATCTGCTACGGCTGTATTTTAACATATCGCCCGCCGCATTTCAAGCCTTCATATTCCGCCGCGCGGGATAATAGACTTGTAACGGTGATGAAAATGAAAGGAACCGCCGCCTGTATAATCCTCTCCGTGCTGATGTGCCTTTTCGCGGTACAAGCCCGCCCGCGCGGGGAAAGCGTCCCCTCCGCGGCAAAGATAATCTCTGTTGCGAGGGTGTCCGCCGCAAGGGGCGAACAGCCCTCCGTACACACCGACGCCGGTGAAATGCGTGCGGTGTGGGTATCGCAGTTCGACCAGCACCCGATATACCGTTCCGGCGGGCGTATGCGCAGCGAGGAGGATATCCGCTCCATGATAAGCACCGTGCTTGATAATCTTGCCCGCGACGGCTTCAACACGATACTCCTGCAGATCCGCCCGAACGGCGACAGTATGTACGAAAGCGATATCTACCCCTGCTCCAAATATGTCGCGGGGGTATACGGCGGGAAAACGGAATGCGACCCTGTCGGGATATTCGTCACCCTTGCGCACGAATACGGAATGCGCATCCATGCCTGGATAAACCCCTTCCGGCTCTGCACGCGGGAGGAGCTGGAAGCCGGCGGTGCAGGGCAGCTTTTGCAATGGCTCGGAACGGACAGGATCAAGGAAGGCGGCGACGGGCTGCTTTATCTCGACCCGTGTTACCCGGAGGCGACGGAGCTTATAGCAAGCGGCGCAAAAGAAGCGCTGCAAAAATACCCGTTCGACGGACTGCATATCGACGATTACTTCTACCCAACCGAATTCGAGCTCGACGACAGTATCGGATACGCAAAAAGGGGGTTTGAAACGCCTGCCGATTTCCGCCGTGCGGACATCGACCGAACCGTAAAGGCATTATACGATGTTGCGCACGACGAAGGCGTTATATTCGGTGCGGCACCCGCGGGGAACCTGTATTCGCTTGCCGACGGCTGGTATGCGGACGTGCGCAAATGGTGCTCGCAGAGCGGTTATGTGGATTATATCATGCCGCAGCTCTATTTCGGCTTCAAAAACGCCTATTGCCCGTTCGAAAAAATACTCGACGATTGGGAAAGCGCCGTCACAAGCAGGCCTTCCCGGAAGACGATCTGACGGATCTGCCGCCTGGTGGCTCCCATGGCCTTTAATTTCCCATACTCCTGAACCTTCGGGATCATGGAGACATAGTG
>USHI01000017.1 GCA_900554405.1 uncultured Eubacteriales bacterium
CCCTGCCGAAAAACATCCTTATGGGGCTTTGGCTAATGCGTTCCCGCCTTTAATTTTTTTGAAACGTATTATTCGTGGATAACGAAGGAGAACGGGAGCTTCCACGAGGAGTTCTGATAATAGAACGTCACGCTCGGCATGGTGTATTCGCCCTTGTAATACATACAGGAGCTGCTGCCGCCGTCGAGATTGGCGGCGTTCACCGCACCGTATTCCTTCATGATGCCGATAAGATCGCTTGCGGATGCACCCAAATGCCCGGAGCTGCCGCGCCCGTCGGTAACGAGCATCAAAACCGCGCCGTCCGCGCGCTGCCCGATGGCGGTACGCGGGTTCAGACCGCTTCCCTGCCCGGTAAGCTGGCGTTCCTCGCCGTTGATGATAAGCTGAACAAAGTGATTGTTCTTATCGCTGCTTTCCTCCTGGAAGGTAACGGCATCGCGTATCTTTTTCTCGCGAACAAGCTTTTCAACATCCGAAGAGCTCATGCCTTCGAGATCGATTATCTGCAAAATATCATCCTCGGTAAAGCCGATAAGCACCAGCCCGGGCCATTCCTGGGGGGCGTTATGCTGTATTTCACCGTTGCTGACAACAACGCCGTACGGCGCGCCGCCGGAGTTGTTCGTGGAATTATAAAGCCCGCCGTTTATACCGCCTATCGCTCCGCTGGATTCGACAAGCTCTTTAAGCTCCACGCCTTCGGTGCGCCAGGGGTATATCGTCGCAAGGCTGACCTTGGAGGGATCCTTGACAATAAGCAGTGTCGCAAAGAAGGATCTGCCGGAAATTTCGATCTTTTCGATCGGGTCGGTGTTCTTATCGCCGCCGCTCGTATCGCCGCCGCGGTCGATATGGATAAGATCGGTATTGACATCATCGTTCAGATCGCTCATTTTGTTTTCGTTCACGAGCGCCTGTATTTCTTCCGGGCTGAGGCAAATGGAAGCAAGGAACTTGAGCTGCCCCGATTCAAGCACCGTTGTTACAAATATTCGCTTTGCGGCGGGTGAAGTGTCGCCGCAGATCATGCTGAGAACGGTGTACAGCGTACCGACAAGTATCAGCACCGTCACAAGCAGCACGGCAAGCACGCGGAGAGCATATTTGCCGACATTGCGTGCGGTAGAGTTTTTCTTGTTCATCGTTTTACTCCTTGTCGCTGTTGACCTTTCCGCGGATATCGGCAACATACCATTTCGCATCGGTATCGCTGTAATACCAATAAACCGTGGAATCGAACTCGTCCGTCACGTTTGCCCCTGTCCGCGTGAGGTACATATGCTTTGTAAAGGATACATCGCAGGAAAAGCACTTTTCGCCGTATACGCGGAAATCGGAGACCTTTTCCCCGGAGAATGTCGGGGTGCGGTGTGCGGCGGTGAAGGTATGGTCGACACCCGTCGCCCAATCCTTTGCCATCTTTTCAAGCTCGGAACCCTTCGGGAAGTATTTCAGTATATCCGCAAGCTTGTAATCGTTTGTGTTGAACAGGCTCCAGTTTTTGGCAAACGCAAGGCTGTTCGGCGCATTTTTTACCGTACCGGGAAGCGTATCATGCGCGGTAACGCTTGTGATCTTCAACGGCTGCGAAGGATCGTATTCGACGGAATTTCCCTCGTGATCGGTTATGGCGACAACGGGCGTTTCGCCGGTGTCGAGATAATTCACGGCGTAGGTATCCAGCGTGGGAAGCCCGTCGAAATAAAGCGATACCGTGCCGAAATCGGCGATTTCCTCGGACGAAACGCGGCAGTAATCCGGAAGCGGGCTGCCGTTTGCTTCTGCCTTATATGTGGAGGGAATAACAAAAGCCAATGTCTTTACCGAAAGCTTTCCGCTGCCGTAAACATGGCTTTTTCCGAAAACGTCGGTTATGGTGACCTGCTGCTTATAAAGAGAATCGATGTCGTAATGAAGATCGCCGTCGCTCCCGGTGACCCCCGCTACTTCCCTGCCGTCCGCAGTAACGGTAAAGCCCATCGGAAGCGCAAAGGAAACCTTGGTGGAAGCAGGCTCAATGCTCACGATCGACCAATCCGCAACCGGGAAAACGATCATCCGCGTTCGTGCATTGCTGCTTTGCACCTTTACAACCGCAACCCGGTTTTCGCCGGAATAGACATCGTATGCGGAAACGGAAGGATCTGTCGCCGCGACCTTCTGCCTGAATGTGAGATCACCGCGGAGAAGCGCGGTATATTCCTCGCTCCCGGAGCCGAAAAGCGAAGCCGCACGGCTGTCGTAGCGTTCGAACAGGCTTTGGAGGCTGCCGTTTTCGGCGGCATCGTGAAGCTCCTGTACAGCGGTTTTTACGGTGTATTCGGGCTGTGAGCGTTCAAATTCCACAAGGAGGCTTTTGACATAGCCGAGCAGAATGATACCCACTGCAAGCAGTACCGATGCATATATCGCAAGTCCGATATAGAATTTGTTCGATTTCTTGCGGCGGGCACGGCGGCGCCTTGCGGAAAACTCGCCGTTTTCATCGCCGATCGGGCGTGTTGTGCTGTTTTTTGCGGATTCAGGCATTTGTTTTCTCCTTTTTCTTCCAAAGGGTGAAGTAATCTATCTTCGCGCCCCATTTGCGGTAGAGCGCATCTCCGACGGCGACACCGATAAAGCCGCATACCGTTCCGACAACGGCGCCGGCGAGAACATCCGTCGGGTAATGGAAAAACAGATACATCCGCGACAGGCACACAAGTATCGCTATAACCAGCGCGGGTATCGAATATTTTTTGTTCCCGCGGAGCAGAAATACGACAGCCGCTTCGACAACGGCGGGGGCGTGCCCGGACGGGAAGGAATAATCGTGAAGCTGCGGGAGCAGCATTTGAAAATCTATCGGGTAAAAATCATACGGACGTGTCCTTGCGACAAGCGGTTTCAGACCGATATTGCAGATCAGAAGCCCGCACAGCAAAGCGATGCCGAGCATTATCCCGACCTTGCGCGTTTTGGGAAATACCATCATCAAAACGGCGACGGTTATATAGAATATCCCCGCCTGCCCGAACATTGTCACAAGCGGCATGAAGATATCGAGAAAAGCGCAGCTCAGATTTTCGTGGATCCACAAAAGGACCTTTATTTCGCTGCCGTTCAAAGCATTCATTCGGATGCTCCTTTCTGTCCGCCTTTACCGGCGAACACCCATTCTTTTTGTATCCTGTAGCTGACAAAGGCTATCAGGACCTTTACAATGACCGTCATAACGGTGTAAGCGGCGCTGCCGTCGATCCCGAGCAGCTCTCGCGCGCCGAGATCGATACCGTATGTGACGGCTGCCTGTGCGGCAGCGAGCGCATAATAGCGCAGCACCGCACTGCTGCCGCCCTTGCCGAAAACGTACTTGCGGTTGATAAAGTAGTTCAGAAGCGAGGATACCAGCCTTGCCGGTCCGAAGGACAAAAGCTCTGTCGCCCACCCGGAAAAGCTATCCTTAACGGCGGCAAAAACGGAGGTCTGTATGACCTGCTCCACGACAAAACAGCCGACGGAGCTGGCGACGTATTTGAAGAACCGTTTGAGTATCAGCGAATATATGCGCACCGAATCGCGCACCGGGCGGAAATGCGAGGAACGGTTATCCTCGATATATACCGTATTGATAGTATGCTCGGACATCGGGATTTTTTCATCCTTGATGGCGATAAGCATATTTGTTTCGTATTCGTAACGGTCCCCTGAGACGGAAAGCATGACCCCCATGTACCGGCGCGGTATGGCGCGAAGCCCGGTTTGCGTGTCGGTGCATTTCAGCCCGATAAAGGCGCGCATCGCAAAGCAGGTCGCCCTGTTGCCGAACCTGCTGCGCGGCGGAACATCCGGAAGCCCGAAATCGCGCACGCCGAGAACCACTCCGCCGGTATCGCACATTTTTTCACCCACGGCGATTATATCCGCAGGGATATGCTGCCCGTCGGCATCGGCGGTAACGGCGCCGTCGGTTTCCGGGCGGTTTTTCGCAAAATAGGAAAAAGCGGTGCGCAGAGCTGCGCCCTTGCCGCGGTTGACCTCATGTTCCAGCAGCGTGACCTGCGGGTACGCTGCAACTTCGGCAAAGATATCGCCGCAGGCTGCGGCACTGCCGTCGTTTACGATTATGATATCGTCTATACCGGCGTCGACAAGCCCTTTTACAACGCCCGGAAGCTTTTCATCCGGCTGATACGCCGGTATGATGACCGAAAATTTATCAGTATGTTCCATGTACCGTTTTGCCCTTTCTTTCGCGGCGAAGAGCCGAAAGGTTCAGTTTATCGTATTCTACCACAAGATTCGGCACATATCAACATAAACTCTGAAAATTTGAAAATTTTCGGAAGCCATGTCACAAGGCGGAAGCGTCGGGCAGAAAAATGGAATAAATTACCTATAATAATTTTCGCCGCACGGCGCAAACTACGAGTGAGGAAAAAAGTCCTCGTAAATCTTAAAAGGAGAAATAACACGATGGCAAAGAAGACTATGGTTCCCGAAGCCAAGACTGCTCTTGAAAGATTCAAGATGGAAGCAGCCGGCGAAGTCGGTGTAAACCTCAAGGACGGCTACAACGGCGACCTTACCTCTAAGCAGGCCGGTTCCGTCGGCGGTCAGATGGTCAAGAAAATGATCGAGCACGCCGAAAAGAACATGAAATAACTCCCGATCACAGCGATCGGAAAGATAAAAGTCCGGGGTTTCCGCCGGACTTTTTTCTTATTTGTTTGTAAAAGGCGGCTTACTGTGCCGTGGTGCTGCGTTCGAATATGACCTCGAGCGATCCCATATTGTTCTCGCCCGCGACAGTGAGCTTTTTTCCGTTCGGTTCGCCGCGCGAGGGGATCTTTACCGAGCCCATATTGTTTTCGAGCTTCGTTTCGACAAACCATCCCGCAGGGACGTTTATCTTCATGGCGCCCATATTGTTTTCCACATAAAGCACGCCGTCGCCGGCATAGGCTTCGGGGTTTTCGAAATATACCGAGGTGCTGCCCATATTGTTTTCCACGGTTTCGTTTTTGAAAACGGCGCAGTCTATATACTTGACGGTGGAGCCGAAGCTCTTTCCGCCGACCCCGTCGGACTTAACGCCGAAACGCAGCTTTTTGGGAAACAGGCAGCCCGCGGCAATGGTAAAGAGAAGCGCGCAGAGCAGTACGAGCCAGTTGTTCATGATATCGTCGACCGCAAGCCCGCACCAGCCGATGATGCTGTCTTCAAGAAGCATGAATATAAACGCGATCGGGAAGAATATCTCGGCGATCGCACCCCTTGTGAGCGATTTGACGACCAGCCCGAGCAGCAGCCCGCACAGGGCGATACGGAAGAAAGGTATTTCCGCATTGATGCCCATTGTATCCATAACCGCACCCGCGATAAGCAGAAGCGCCGCGGCAAGGAACGCCACACCCCATACTATGCTGCGCCGCCTTGAACGCATTTCAAATTTGAATTCTTTTTTGAATCCTTTGCCGTTGTCATCCTTTTTGATTTCGAATTCACGGCCGTCACACTTTACCTTCATTGATATTTCCTCCTTTTGATTATGTATGTCATTTGGCAAATCTGGTCTCGTGTATTTTGTCTTTAAGTACCTTATAATAGAGCCTCGAAACATAGGCGATCTTTTTCGTCCCTTTGAAGAAGACCATGCTTGAACCTGTCAGGTTCTTTGTTATGGACGAAACCAGCGCGGAGTTGAGGATACAGGATTTGGAAACGCGGACAAATGTTGCGGGGAGAAGCGTTTCGAGCTCGCACAGCTTATATTGCGAATAAAGCATTGCCGTAGCGGTATGTGCGACGGTCTTGCCGTCTTCGGTCTCGAAAAAGAGTATCTCGCTCTGCGGGACAAAGAATTCCCGGTCGCCGAGCGTTAGCTCCATTTCGCTGCCGCCGGACAGCGCCGATTCTATATAACGGTATATCGCCGATGTCTTTTCGTCGAGCCTTTTGCAGCGGAGAATTATTTCTTCTTCCCCGCTCGGATCGATCTCCGTTCGTAATCTCATTTCACCTCACCTCGCATTTGCATTATATTACACGCGCCGTTATTTGTAAAGCGCTTTGAGCCAACAGGTCGAAAACCGCGCCCGACAGGGAGGTTTTTACGTCTTTCGGGTGCACACGGCACATAAAACCGGGCGAAATTGCCTGCCGGAAGGCAAAATGCAAGAAAAAATTTTTTTCTTGCAAAAAGGGCTTGATTTCGGGCGAAAGCAGTGCTATAATACCCGCGATAAAACGAATATGTCATTTGAAGCGTGCAGGAAAGGGCTTTGCCGCCGAAGGAGTAACACTCTCAGGAATAACGGACTGTACGCAGATGACGCTCCGGAGAAGTCCATTACGGATACCGAAGGTGCAAGGCGCCCGCGCGCGGGGCTGCTTAATCTCTCAGGTAAAAGGACGGAGTACAAATTTTTATGCGAAGGCATATTTTTTGTGTTTCCCGGGCGTTTTTTCGCCGGGGTTTTTGTTTTTTTATACTTTTTCATACCCAAGGGGGAGGAACAAAAAAATGTGGCAATCACTGATCGACAAAATCGCCGAGTTCAACGCGGCGATAAACGGCGTGGTATGGGGGTGGCCGGTCATCATCCTTATTCTCGGAACCGGGCTCCTGCTTTCCCTGCGCACCGGATTTTTGCAGGTGCGCAGGTTCGGCGATTCATTAAAGACGACGATCATACCCGCAGTACGCTCGCTCGGAGCAAAAAAGCAGAAAAGCGATACCAAGCTGAAAACCGTTTCGCAGTTTGAAGCGTTTGCGACCGCCATATCCGGCACGGTCGGCACGGGAAACATAATCGGCGTTACCGCGGCGATACTCACCGGCGGCCCCGGCGCAGTCATGTGGATGTGGATATCGGCGTTCTTCGGCATGGTGACAAACTATTCCGAAAACGTGCTCGGGCTTTTTTACCGCAAAAAGGATGAGGACGGCAATCTTTCCGGCGGCGCTTTTTACTATATCGAAAACGGCTTGAAATGCCGTGGGATTTTGGGCGGACTTGTAAAGATCCTTGCATATGCAGCGGCGATATTCTGCCTCTTTGCGGCGGTCGGTATGTCCGGAGTACAGACAAACAAGATATCCGGCACCCTGGCGGAATCGCTCGGGCAGGCGTTTGATGTTGCGGCGGGAACTCAGGCGGAAACGCTTGTAAAGCTGCTTATCGGCATTATCGTTGCGATAATCGCCGCCGTGATAATCATCGGCGGTATAAAGCGCATCGGCAAAGTCGCTTCAAAGCTGATCCCGGTGATGAGCCTGTTTTTCATGGTTCTTGCGCTTATAGTCGTTTTCGGCAACGCAAGCGCCATCGCGCCTTCCTTTGCGCTTATCTTCAAGAACGCCTTCGGCATGAAGCAGGCGGCGGGCGGCGTGCTCGGCTATACCTTCTCTGTCGTTATCAAAAAAGGAATGGCGCGCGGAGTATTCTCCAACGAAGCGGGGCTCGGTTCATCCGTTATAGCACATTCCGCCTCCGAAACTCGCGAGCCTGTCAAGCAGGGGCTTTGGGGCGTGTTCGAGGTGTTCTTCGATACCTTTATAATCTGCACGCTCACTGCGCTCATGTTTATCACCTCCAATTACGATATGCTCACCGAAACGCCTGCCGCGCAGCTTGCGGCGCTGGACGATTCGACAATGGCGCTTTCCATGTTCACCGATAATTTCGGCACCTTCGGCACAGTGGCTTTCTGCATTATCCTGCCGCTGTTTGCCTTCACAACGATAATGGCGTGGGCATATTACGGCGAAAAGGCGTGCGAATTCTGCTTCAAGTGGTGCAAAAGCAGAAAAACGCGCAATGTATGCGTGCTTGTGTTCAAGATACTGTTTATACTTTTCATCATAGTTGCCGCCGTTATAAGCGGAACGCTTGTATGGGATATCGACGATACCTTCAACGGTCTCATGGCTTTCCCGAACCTAATCGCGCTGGTACTGCTTTCCGGAAAGGTGGCACAGATCACCAAAAACTACTACAAACGCAAAAAGGGCGCAAAGATCGAACCCATGCTTTCCGCCTACCCGGAGCTGAACGAACAGTTTTCGCGCGATATACAAAGCGAAGAAGAAGCATACAAATGATATGCCGCCCGTGCGGCGCGGTTTATAAAGCAAAACCAAAGAGAAAAGGCAGAGCAATCACGCTCTGCCTTTGTTCTTTATAAAGCTTTGCCGCCCTGTATGCGCATTATTCCTTGCGGAGCGCACGTTCGAGCCAGATCGTTCCGATATCGAAGGCTTCATAAAAGCTCTTCTTTTCGCACTGCTTTACGACCTTTTCGTTAAAGGAGATGCTGTCATCGGTGTTCTGGATCTGGACAAGGACTTTTGTCGCCACTTCAAGGTTGTTTACCTTTGCAGTGTCGAGAATATTCATGAAAAGAATGTACTTTTCATCCGGAAAGCCGTAAAAAATGAACCTTCCCTGGCGCACAAGGGGTTTACCCTTGTACATAAGTGTTTTGATATCGCTCATCGGGTGTCACCTTTCTTTCTTGCTGCCGGCGGCGATGAAATCCTCGACCAAAGTGCGGAGCAGCTCGTCGCGGTCGATCTTGGAGATGATAGCGCGGGAGTTGTTGTAGTTTGTGATGTAGGTCGGGTCCTCGGAAACGATATAGCCGACAATCTGGTTGATCGGGTTGTAGCCCTTTTCCACGAGCGATTCGTATACGCTTACCAGCTTTTCGCGGAGTGCTTCCTTATGCTGCTCCTTCACGGGGAACATAAGCGTCTTCTGCTTGTTGTCAACAGCCGGCTGTGCTTTGTTTTCGGACATTTTCAACCCTCCTCGAAACAGTTGAATATTTGTTCGGTTTTATTATACACCCGCAGTTGCGCTTTTGCAAGTCTTTTTTTACGAGCGCAGCACTATTCCCTGCTCGGTTTCGAATCTGCGGACCACCTTTGCGACGGCGGTATCCGTTTCCTCGTCCGTCATGGTTCTGTCCGGATGGCGGAACACGAGCCGAACGGCAACGCTCTTCTTGCCCTCCTGAACGCCCTTGCCGGAATATATATCGAAGGCATAAACGCTTTCGAGCGATTTGCCGGCATAGGAACGGATATCCGAAAGAAGCTTTCCGACTTCCTCATCCCTGTCGCACACGAGCGCAAGATCGCGTTCCATTGCGGGGTAAACGGGCAGAGGTGTATAGCCGCGTTCGGTCTTCACGGCGTTCATCATTGCGGTGATATCCGCCTGCGCGATGCAAACGCCCCGCGGAATACCGTAATTCTCGCACACAAGCGGGTGAACCTCGCCGATACGCGCGATCTTCACATCGCCGCAGTATACATCGGCGCATCTGCCGGGATGGAAGGAGGGATCGTCGCTCACGGCGACATATCGCCTTTCGGTGGTATGCATGCGGGTGAAGAGCGCCTCGGCATCCGCTTTGATATCGTAAAACCCGCCGCAATCGGGAGTGAAGCCAAAGCAGAGGACACGGCTTTCATCCGAAAGCTCGCCGTTTTTGCGGTAGAGCGTCATTATTTCGAACATTCTGCAATCGGTCACCTTGCGGCTGACATTCCGCGCGATAACCTCGAGCATGGAGGGCAGCGGATGTGTGCGCATGACCGAAGTATCCTCGCCGAGCGGGTTGATAAGCTTTATCTGATCGCGGAGCTTGCTTTCGGCGGGAAGATTGATCTTATCCAGCGCACGCGGCGAAACGAAGGAATATGTGATGCATTCGCAGTACCCGAGCCCTGCCATGGCCTCCGTCACATTGCCGCGGAAGGTGAATTCCGCAGTCCTGCCGCCAAGCTCCGAAACACCGGAAAACATGGTGGATTCGATCTTATCAAAACCGTAAAGGCGGACGACCTCCTCGGAAATATCGGCGGTATTTATGATATCGCTGCGGTATGCCGGAACCGAAAGCCTGCCGTCGCCGGTGGGTACAAGGTTTACCGAGCGGAGCAGTCTGTCCATTTCGTCATCCGGGATAGCCGTGCCGAGAAGAGCGTTTATACGGCCGCGGTCATATTCAACGGTTCTGTCGGAAATATCGGCATTGTTCACGTCGATAATGCCGTCCGCAACCTCGCCGCAGCCGAGCAGCTCCACGAGCTGCGCCGCGCGCTCCACTGCGGGAAGCGTATTAACGGCGGGGATCCAGTCCCTTTTCATACCGGGCAGAAGCATCAGTACGCATGCCCAGCTTCTTGGCAGTGCGGCGCACCTGCACCGGTTCAAAGTAGGCAGACTCAAAGATAACAGTATTGGTATCATCCATAATACCGCTGTACTCGCCGCCCATAACGCCGGCAAGCGCAACGGCGCGGCTGCCGTCCGCGATAACGAGCATTTCGGGCGAAAGCTTTCTTGTTACGCCGTCAAGCGTGACGATCTCCTCGCCCGCTTCGGCATTGCGGACATTTATCTCGCGGCTCTTGATATATTCGTAATCGAAGGCGTGCATCGGCTGCCCGTATTCCAGCATTACGAAATTGGTTATATCCACGATGTTGTTTATCGGGCGCACACCCGCTGCGCGCAGCTTGGCACGAAGCCAGAGAGGCGAAGGAGCTATCTTCACATTGCGCACGACACGCGCCGTATAGCGCGGGCAGAGCGCGGTATTGAGCACGTTAACCTTTATGTATTCACCGGCTGTCTTTCCGCCCGCTGCGGGGTGGACCACCGGCTCGGGAAGGCGCAGCTCACAACCGAAGGTCGCAGCTGCTTCACGCGCTATGCCGATATAGGAAAGGCAGTCCGGACGGTTGAAGGTAAGCTCGAACTCGACAACGGTGTCGCGCAGGCGGCAAACATCACGGATATCGTCGCCGGGCTTGCAATCCTCGCGCAGGAGGAATATCCCGTCCTCCGCGGCATATGGGAAATCGTGCGTGGTGAGCCCCAGCTCGCCGATCGAGCAGAGCATCCCTTCGGAAAGGACACCGCGCAGCTTGCCGGTCTTTATCACCTTCCCGCCGGGAAGATGAGCTCCGTCCAGGCACACGGGTACGAGTTCACCAGGGCGAACGTTCTGTGCGCCGGTCACTATCTGCAGCTTCCTGCCGCCGCCGACATCGAGCCGGCAGATTATAAGGTGATCCGAATCCGGGTGCGGCTCGGTTGACATAATTTTGCCGACAACAACATTTGTGATATCCTCGCCGAGCTTTTCATAGCCTTCGACCTTTGTGCCGGTCATCGTCATGCTTTCGCAGAACTCACGGATATCGTCCGGTATGTTAACATAATCTTTGAGCCAATTAAGTGATATCTGCATGATACAAACTTCCTTTCACCGCTTAGAATTGCCTGAGAAAACGCGCATCGTTTTCATAAAGCAGGCGCAGATCGTCTATGCCGGACATTATCATGGCAACACGTTCGATACCCATTCCGAAGGCAAAGCCGGAATAAATATCCGGATCTATCCCGCCGGCGCGCAGCACCTCCGGGTGCACCATTCCGGCGCCGAGTATTTCGATCCAGCCCTCTCCCTTGCAAAGCTTGCAGCCCTTGCCGCCGCAAACAAAGCAGGATACGTCCACCTCCGCGGAGGGTTCGGTGAACGGGAAGTTGTGGGGGCGGAAGCGTGTTCTGGTTTCGGAGCCGAACATCGTTTTCGCGAAAAGCGCAAGAATGCCTTTAAGATCGCCCATGGTTATGTTCTTGTCCACGACAAGCCCTTCCATCTGATGGAACACCGGCGAATGCGTTGCATCGGCAACATCACTGCGATAAACCCTGCCGGGGGAAATGATCCTGATCGGCGGTTCCATGCCGCGCATCGCACGGATCTGCACGGGCGAGGTCTGGGTACGGAGAAGCGTGGAATCGCTTATGTAAAACGTATCCTGAAAATCACGCGAGGGGTGGTCGGCGGGCGCATTGAGCGCATCGAAGTTATTGAATACCGTTTCGACCTCCGGGCCTTCGGCGACCGAAAAGCCCATATCCACGAAAATTTCGGTCATACGCTGCATCGTGGCGGTTATCGGATGTATATGCCCCGCACGCGGAGCCTCTTTGTCATATGTCACATCAAGCTTTTCCGCTTCCAGCGAACGGGCGAGCATACGCTTTTTAAGCTCCGCACCGCGCCTTTCGAGCGCAGCTTCGATATCGGCGCGCACCGTATTGGCAATGGCGCCGACGGCAGGGCGTTCCTCTGCGGAAAGCGAACCCATTCCGCGCAGTATCGCGGTAAGCTGCCCCTTCTTTCCGAGGTATTTGACTTTTATATCCTCGAGCGAATCGCTTGCGGATTCTATATCCGCCAAAGCAAGTTCTTTGATTTTTTCGAGCTGTTCCTTCATCATTTTCTTCTTTTGCCTTTCGATGTCATTCAAGATAATCCTTAAGTTTTTTCGATCTGCTCGGGTGGCGGAGCTTGCGCAGCGCCTTGGCTTCGATCTGGCGTATACGTTCGCGGGTGATGTCGAACACCTTGCCGACTTCCTCGAGAGTACGGGGTCTGCCGTCTTCCAGCCCGAACCGCAGCTTCAATACGGCTTCCTCACGCGGGGTGAGCGTATGAAGCACCTCGAGCAGATGCTCGCGCAGCATCTGGTAGGATGCGGCATCAGCGGGCGCCGGGGTATTGTCGTCCGCGATAAAATCGCCGAGATGGGAATCCTCCTCCTCGCCGATCGGCATTTCGAGCGAAACCGGCTCCTGGGCTATTTTGAGTATTTCGCGGACCTTGTCCACCGGCATATCCATTTCCTTGGCGATCTCTTCTTCCGTCGGTTCCCTGCCCATTTCCTGCAAAAGCTGGCGCGAAACGCGCAGGACCTTGTTTATCGTTTCCACCATATGGACGGGGATACGTATTGTCCTTGCCTGATCCGCTATGGCGCGGGTTATTGCCTGGCGTATCCACCATGTCGCATAGGTGGAAAATTTGAAGCCCTTGCCGTAATCGAATTTATCGGCTGCCTTCATCAGACCGAGGTTGCCCTCCTGGATAAGATCGAGAAAGAACATACCCCTGTTTACATAGCGCTTGGCTATGCTTACGACAAGGCGCAGGTTGGCTTCCACTATCTGCTTTTTCGCCGATTCGTCGCCGTGGGACATGCGATTGGCAAGCTCCAGCTCCTTTTCGGCGGAAAGCAGCGGCACCTTGCCGATCTCTTTAAGATACATTCTGACCGGATCGTCAATGGAAACGCCCTCCGCGGAAAGCAGCGTATCGACATCCTCCGGCGATTCCTCGCCGTCCTCCGAATCGATATCATCGTCCGTGATATCGAGCTCCACCTCCGGTATATCGCTTGCGATATCGATCCCGCTCTTTTCGAGCGAATCGCACAGATCGATAAAATCCGATGCGGAAACATCGGTGCACTCGGATGCTTTAAGCACCTCCGCCGGCGTTATGCTGCCTTTTGTTTTTGCTTCGCCGAGCTGCTGCTCGGTAAAGACGCCAAACTCCTTATCCATCCTTTTCCTCCTGTCCGTTTCGGGATTTCTTTTTGATGATATTAAGGTATTCCCCCAAAGCGCTTGCGGGGGATTCTTCGATTTTTTTATCGTATTCGTTCTTTTCGCGCAGCGTGCTGAGCGCTTCGATATGCGCACGGAGCGATTCGGCAGAAATATCGCCGAGCTGCAGCCTTGCGGCGCGGCAGTGCTCCAAAGCGCCGAGCTCCCGTGCGGAAAGCGCACCGTCCTTCGAAAGCACCCACTCCCTTCCTTCGGATATTTCCGGCAGGAAAAGCTCGAATATCTTTCGGTTCAGTGCCGTGGCGAAATCCTCCGGCTTCAATGCCTTTGCAGCCTCGGTGCCGAGATCCGGGCGTATCATCAGCATACCGAGTATGGCTT
>USHI01000018.1 GCA_900554405.1 uncultured Eubacteriales bacterium
GCAAGAAGATGAATGGGGGTTACATTACACGTTTTTAATGTTCCTTTATTTAATCCAATAAGTGTTTCTATATCATCTGAATATAGAGATAAATTATACTCGTCAGAAAGCTCTTGGAGTATTTCTTTTGCCGTAAGAACATTATCATTAATCAACATTTCAACGGCGGTTTTTAATAAGGACGGCTGAGCTGTAACTAAAATATCATCAAACGGTTCGCATTTTCTTATTCCCATTTTTTGCATCTGCCTCATTAACGCTTGATATTTATCATAAGATATTAATTTTAGATTTTTTGCACGTCTTATCATTGCGGCAATCGAGACTTTCCATTTCTTTTTTAATTCAATATAATAGTTGAGTTTGTCTGCATATGCACCTACTTCTTTGATGAATGTTTCTTTAGGAAGTAAAAATGCAGATGCAAAATCATTGGCCTGCTGTTCTCTGTCGCGAAATTCGGAGGGTGAAATATTTTCAATATCATCTTCCCAATCATGTAACATGATATGGCCTAATTCGTGTGCAACATCGAAGTGAAGGCGTGCAGCAGTACTTTTATTTTTAGAAAGAGCTACTATATATCGTTCCTCATCGTTAATGTAGATTTTTTGACTAAAAGCGTCAATATCATTTGTAGAAGTTTCAACAGAAGTCAATATAATACCGTTTTTCTCAGCGTAAAATATCAAATTATCAATTGGACCATATCCTAAATTCCAACATTCTCTTAATTTTATTGCAATATCTTCTATGTTATCCGTATCGCATACATCAGGTAAATTGACATGTGGGAATGTAACATATTCAGTTAAATACGCATAAATCGTAGTAACAAAACTTATTTTTATTTCTTGTTCATAACGATATTTTTTATTGGTAGTTAAAAGTGATCTAAAATACGTTGAAGGAGCAGCTTTTACAAGTTCCGTGTCAGAACCCAAAAAGAAATCTATCGGGAAATTAAGGAGTTGACTCATTCTCTGTACTTTAGGAAAATCTGGATTAGATATTTTTCCGCTTTCGTACATTGATACAGTTTGCCTTTGTAAATCCAAGGCTTCAGCTAATTCTGAAATGCTCATTCCTTTTAATGTACGAGCTGTTTTTAATCTTTTCCCATTGAATGATTTTAAATCTTTCATAGGAACCTCCTATTTTTTATTTTGCCTCAGGAATATCACTTTCGGATTTTGTGGCAATGTCAAGATTAAGTTGTTTCTTTTTCTTCGCTTTAGGCGTATAAACCAATCCCATAGTCGGGTTATTCTTCTTATGGTCATCGTTTTCTGTTTGTTCAACAACAAGGCTTTCAGAAACACCGATATATTCATTCCAAGATACAGATTCACATTCTTCGAAATTGCAGTTAATCATACAACAACGTATAGAATGTAATAACTCATCTCGTGATGAAAATAAAACCAATGCGTGATGTTCAACCATTTCAATTGAAATAAGCAAGTCATTACAAATTCGTTCAATCGATTTTTTAATTTTTTCTTCATTTTCATCTATTGCAAAAAATGATTGCTGTTGAATTTCTAAATCGGCATTAAACATGTTTGCCAGTTCATAAACATAGTGCTTATGGTTTTTAGAATCACGTTTTACTTCGCAAAAGCGTTCCTCACGCATAAGCGTCAAAAGCATACCCGTTGTTTTATCAAAAATTACAATTAAGTTCCACGGTCCGCGTTTAGTAAACTCTACAACCACATCGGGATTATATGTAAAAGCAGTACGGACATTACGATTTATCAAATCCCATATACGAGATGGATAACTGTTCATATCACTGCGTTCCATATTTGCCTGTCGTGTATCTTGAATAATATCATCTGTTACCGCTGAATGGATGCTGGATACAATGCTTTTAATAAAGTCGTCACTGAAATTAGTTAGAATTGGCATAAATGACCTCCTAAAAAAATTTATATTCTTATTATAGGACTTTTTTCTGAAAATGTCAAGTAAATTGCAAAATAAATTTAATAACGTACAAAAATCATCAAGATTTATCTGAGCATCGTCGCCAGAGCTGTATAATCAAATCATTATTTGTATAAGATCAAACACAATAGGATTCGTTTTTATGAAGTTTGTTTTGAAATTATAATAAATCAATAGCATTAATACCGTCCCGCCTGAATTCTCCGCATTTGTGCATAATTTTCCTTATACTCAAGCGGGTCATCAAGATTGCCTCCTCAATAGCCCAACCATATATCCTGTCAGCAATTCATATGAAAGAAAGACGGTGAGAGATAATCATAACCGACTTGTTTTCCACCGACGTCAGTATTGAATGATTCAGGTGATATTACGCAATCGAGTCAATAACCGAACTAGGTTCAACAAGGATAATTAGGTTAATGTCCCTGTAGAATATAGTAGTTTTACAATAGAAAAGTAAAATAAGAATGGCGGAAAAAATTGTGATAACTGTGTTGTAGCTTAATACCATATTGTTTCGATTACACGGTCATATCAACATACTCACCGTACTTAAAAACTGCACAAGCTTCACTGCCATCCGTGTGGCAAAAATCAGTAACAAGTTGCTGACTGCGATAACGTGCGACTTCTGTAAGTCCGCTTAAAACGATAGCTTTTTCGGTGCGATATTCGTTGATATATTTTGCAACCTTCGATTCGACTTCGGCTCGGTCTGCTATCAAAGGAATAGTCTGCGGCTGTTCTTTCGGTGCAGAGCTTGCTGCAGTTTGCGCAGTTGTGTATGCTTCTGTTTTAGCAGTTTCAGGTTTCTCAGTTTCCGGCTTAGCGGTTTCTGCCGGCTTTTTCTCGCTCGCGGTCGTGTGCGGCTTAGCTGCGGCAGTGGTACTTGCCGAAGAGAAAACCGGTTTATCCGTTTCTTCTTCGTACTTGTCGGGCTGTGAAGTATCAGCCGCGGATTTGGGCGAAGTCACCGTCTAAGGATTGGATTGATATGCTGCTTGACCTTCTGAATAGTCTGCATAAGCTGTGTCATTCCTTTTGCGGGAAGATACTGAGCCTGAACGGGGATGATTACGCTGTCTGCCGCCGCTAAAGCGTTAAGAGTTACCATACCGAGGGAAGGCATACAGTCGATCAGAATATATTCGTAATCATCTTTCACCTTGTTAAGATAGGTTCTCATAACTGTTTCACGGCTCATAGTCGTTACAAGCATCATTTCCATAGCGGACAGTTCAAGGTTTGCCGGAAGCAAATCAACATTTTCCTCGTGATGCAGAATACCGAAATGCGGGTTCCCGTTTTCTTTACGCATTATCTCGGATAACTTAGTGGTAATGGTAGCAGGTAAGCTGTCATTATCTTTCCACCCGAGACAGGTCGTGAGGTCGCCCTGTGGATCGGCGTCTACTAGGAGTACCTTTTTACCTTGCTTCGCAAGCCCTATTCCTAAATTGACCGTTGTGGTGGTTTTTCCTGTGCCGCCCTTTTGATTGCAGATTGCAATGGTTTTACAGTTAGGCATTGGCTTTCCTCCTTTCCATAGATTTATAGCCGACTGTGTTTAGACGGCTATGTATCAACGCAGTATTTGTTTTCAACACCCCCTGCGTAAAGCTGTTGCTTTGTGTGGGAAGCACATCGGTCACGGTTTGCGAAACCGTGTCATAGGAATTTCACCTCTGCCGGGTTCTCCGCCAGCTCCGTAGAGAAGTATCATTATCATTCTGACTGTCATCGCCGTTCCGGTGGCAAGCCGGATTTCAGATCAGGGGTTCTCGCTCATACTCCGAGATGGAGAAGTCACGGCGTACCTATCTTCGGGCTATCATCAGAAATAATGTCCCAAGTGCCTGTATATTCAGTTTTCAAGGATCACGAAGCGGCTCCTGAACGGAGTCAGGAATTAACCCCTTCACATACTCTGAATAAGGGGTGGGTTTTGGCAGGGTGTTTTTTAAAAAAAGTTGAAAAAAATTTTTTCGTGACCCTTTGAAACAAAAAAGCCACCTTTCCGAAAGCGGAAAAGTGGCACAGGGTTTAAGGACATATATAATAGGAAAAGGGCTGCTCATCCCCAAGAGGGGAATAAGCAGCCCAAGCTATGTTTAGATGTAGACAACTTTGAGTTTCTTCTTTTTTGCACGGATTACCTTTACCAACACCTCATCAACGGCATCGGTATATTTTCCTTGCTGCATACGGAGGTTTTTGAAATCAATTAGGGACTCTATAATCTCTGACCGCTCCTGATTGGTCAGGTAGATATGATATTTCTGTTCCTTCATTGGCTGACACCTCCTGATACTTTCATTATACTTATACATCGTTATCGAGCAGAACGCCGGTGAGCATCACAAAGGGAACATAAATCTTTTCCTCTTTGCCGTTTATCTGCTTTGTCTGATAAAGGTTGTTTTTGTAATCAAAGCGTATCGTGACTCTGCCGCTCTTTCCGGCAAGCTCGGATGCACTTATTTTCTTTCCGTCCAGCCTGTATGAGATCGATACCGTAACGGGAAGCACGCTTTCGCTGCTGCCGCGGTAATAAATATCATTGCCGCCGGCATTCCATACAAGCGTATCGCCGTTTGCGGAATGCTCTTCATCTCCGTTGACATTTACGATATCGCCAAGATCGCTCCTGTCGCGGAGCGTATCGCGCCCGGATATGTTTTTCAGCCAATCGCTTACGGTTATGCTTTTGACATTGCCCTCTGCATCGGTAAAGACATAAACCGTTTCGTTCTTTACGGCCTCCTTCGTTTCATTTGCAGTGCCGGAGCTTTCGGCATCCGCTTCCGATACGGTTTTATCCGTTCCTCCGTCGCTTGCGGCAAAGGCTGCGACGGTGCCGCTTATCGCAAGCAGCGCACACAGCGCCAGCGCGACGGTTTTCAAAACCCTTTTGTTCATCTCTGTTCCTCCTTGGTGCCTTTTTCGATATGGCGCATACCTGCCGTGGTGCGGCAGATGAGCCTGTCGCAAAGCATGAGCAGCGCGGGCAGGATAAATACAACGCACATCATGCTGATGATAGCTCCGCGCGCCATAAGCGTGCACATGGAGCTGATTATGTCTATATCCGAATATACCGCCACGCCGTATGTTGCGGCGAAAAGCCCGAATCCGGAAACAAGTATAGAGGGTATGGAGGCGGAAAGCGCCGTCGAAACGCTTTCACGCTTGGCGTTCCCCGCGATCCTTTCGGATTTGTAGCGCGTTGTCATAAGTATCGCGTAGTCGACGGTTGCGCCGAGCTGTATAGTGCTGATGCAGATCGGAGCGATAAACGGAAGCGATTGCCCTAAATAATGCGGCAAACCGAGATTGATGAATATCGCAAGCTCGATGACGGCGATAAGCAGGAAGGGAAGTGTGATGCTCTTTTCCACAAGCGCGATAATAATGAATATCGCAAGTATGGAAACGGCGTTTACCACCTTGAAGTCGCGGTCGGTCGTTTCGATCATATCCTTCATGCAGGGCGCCTCGCCGATAAGCATCCCGCTGCCGTCGTATCTTTTCAGAATGGCGTTCAGGCTTTCGACCTGCGCGTTTACGGCATCGCTTGCGACCTTGTATTCCGAATTTATAAGCAGCAGCTCGTATTTGTCGCTTTCGAGCACGGATCTCAGCTTTTCGGGGATAATATCCTCCGGAACGCGCGAGCCGATAACCGATTCAAGCCCGAGAACGTATTTGACCCCGTCCACTTCTTCCATTTCGTTTATCATGCTGCGGACACGGTAATCCTCAAGCCCGGAATCGAGAAGCACCATGTGCGTGCTTGCTATATTGAAATCCTCCGAAAGCTTTGAATTTGCGATAACGTATTCTATATCCTCCGGGAGGCATTGACCCATGTCGTAATAAACCTCCGCGTTCGTCTTTCTGTAACCGTAATATGCCGGCGGGATAAGCAGCAGAAACACGGCGATAAATACCGGGAATATCTTCACGAGCCGTTTCGAAAGCCTGCCCATGTCCGGGATCAAGGATCTGTGCTTTGTCTTTTCGAGCGGTTTATCGAGCAGAAGTATCAGCGAGGGAAGCACCGTTACGCACCCGATAACACCCAAAACAACGCCTTTTGCCATAACTATGCCGAGATCGAGCCCGAGCGTGAAGGTCATGAAGCAGAGCGCCGCGAAGCCCGCAACGGTGGTTACGGAGCTGCCGACCACGGAGGCAAGCGTTTCTCTTATCGCCTGCGCCATAGCCTCCTTCGGGTCGCCGCAAAGCGCGCGCTTTTCGTTATAGGAATGCCACAGAAATATGGAATAGTCCATCGTGACAGCCAATTGCAGTACCGCGGCAAGCGCTTTTGTTATATAGGATATTTCACCGAAGAAATAGTTTGTCCCGAGGTTCAGAAGTATCATCATGCCGATGGAGGCAAGGAACACAAACGGGGCAAGCCAGCTGTCAAGCAGTATGAGCATCGCCAGTGTCGCAAATGCGACAGCCAGGCCGACATATATCGGTTCTTCCTTCTCGCAAAGATCCTTCAGATCGGTGACAAGCGCCGACATCCCGGAAACGAAACACTGCTTCCCGGCCATGGAGCGTATCTCGCGGATCGCATCCATTGTCACATCCGCACTTGTGGCGCTGTCGAAGAATACGGCAAGCATCGTGGAATGATCGGTGTTGAATTCGTTGTATATCCTGTCGGGCAAAAGCTCCTTCGGAACGGTAATATCCGCAAGCGTGGAATACCACAGCACGGAATCGACGTGTTCGACGCCTTCTATCCTTTCGCAGAGCTTTTTGACATCCTTGTCGCTCATGTCCTCCACGACGATAAGCGAAAAAGCGCCCTTGCCGAAATCCTTTGTGAGCTCTGCCTGGCCGATCGTCGTGTCGAAATCATCCGGCAGATAATCCAACATATCGTAGTTGATTCTTGTTCCCGCCATGCCGAACACCGCAGGTATCATAAGCAGCAGCGTGATAATGAGTATCGGCGCGCGGAACTTTACAACAGCCTTTGAAAACCGCACCGCCGATCACCTCCCGCTTTCGTCGGTGTATTCGACATCGATTATATCCGGCTTTTGCGTTTTGATTATCTTCACGGCGGTTATTGCCGTGAGTATATTCATGATCCCCTCGAACAGAAGCGTTATCCCGAACAGGATCATTATCGCCTGTGCTCCCTCCACGGGGCGCAGGATCAGAAGCAGCCCGCATACCCCCGCAAGGATCGCGCACAGCAGGATCAGCCACCATCTGTTCAGCCCGAAACGCTTTGCATCGAACGACATCTGCATTTTGAAAAGCCCGTCGGCAAGTATACATACACCGGATGTGATGCAGATAAAGGTCATAAGCCCTTCCGGATTGAACAGCACAAGCACGCCGAGCGCCGTGAGCAGAAGCCCGAACGGCAGATCGTATTGGAACGCGAGCCGGTAAAGATCGCGCGAGAAATAGCCCGCCATTCTCACAAGCCCCGAAACTATCATCAGCACCCCGATGATCACGCCGAGCACGGAAACCGAAATGTCGTTCCATATGATCAGAGCAAGCCCGAGAGCGCAGGTCAGTGCCGATATTGCGATATAGGCTATTTTTGCCGTTCGCAGCGGAGTGACCGAACGAAAACTCATAATATTTTCTCCCTTCGTGTGGGCTTTGCCGCCCACTGCATTTCTTTTTTACACCGGCAGTATATCACGGCTTTGCTTTGCGCGGAACGGGCAAACATATCCCGTCTGCCGCAATTTCGGGCAAATAGGTGCCGATTGCCTAAAAAAGAGAGGAGCGTGAAGAGAGGGTATTTCTCTTCACGCTCCCGTTTTTTCCAAAGGGCGCCGTTATTCGTTTTCGCGTATGCGTTCTATGATATCGGCGGACAGCCCGTGCAGGATATTCGCCGCATATTCGATATCGGTTATGGCATCGTCGTTCATTCCGGTGGATACCCATTCGTATACAAGCCCGAAAAGTCCGCATTTTATAAAGCGTATCGCAAGCGTGCGAGAATGCTCGCTCACGTTGTTTCTGCCGAATGCGGTGTCGAGGTATGATGTCACGGCATATTCGCAGATCTTCATAAGCGAGCTTTCGTAAATATCGCGGTTTACGGAATTGTAGATGTGCATGACGGCTTTTTTGTTTTCCAGCGAAAATGCAAAAGCGATATGTATACATTCGTCAAGCGTATTTACCGACGGATATTTGCTTATGAGCGCATCGACTTCCTCGCGGATTATCTCGTCAATGAGCGCCGGGATATCGCTGTAATGATAATAAAATGAATTGCGGTTGATCCCGCAGTCCTCGACAATGCTTCTCACGCTTATCTTGCTTAGCGGGTATTCGTTGAGCAGCTTCAGGAAAGAGGTTTTTATAGCCTTTTTTGTGAGATTGGACATTGCCGTGCTCCTTTTTTTCGAACCGGTTTTCGAAATGAGTATATGCAAATATACCATGAAACAGACATTATTGCAAGTGCAAAAAAAGAGCTGCGGGGGAATCGCCCCCCGCAGCCGTGCCTTGATTTGCCCGGTTATTTGATCTCGAGCCGCCTCGTTTTGGGAATTATTTCTTCCTTCTTCGGCAAGGTGAGCTTCAGGATACCGTCGCTGTATTCGGCGGTGATATCGTCGGTCTTTACGCCGGTGATATCGAAGCTTCTCGAAAAGCTGCCGTAGCTGCGTTCGCGGCGGATAACGTTACCCTTCTTATCCTTTTCGTCGTTGCTGTTCTTGCGCTCGGCGGAAACGGTAAGATAATTGTTGTCGATATCGACCTTAATGTCTTCCTTTTTGAAGCCGGGAAGTTCGGCTTCGAGCACATATTCTTTTTCGTTTTCGGTTATATCCGTCTTGAATTCCGCGACATCGTTTCTGCCGAAAAAGCTGCGTTCGAATTCATCAAGATCTCTGAACGGGTTGTAAGCCTGTGCGGGGTGATTTTTGCGTACAAAAGGAGTAAGTTCAAACATGATAAATACCTCCGATATGATAAAATACTTTTTGCTAAGCGGCGCGGAGCGGATACCGGCTCGCCGGGGCTTTGTGCCCGCCCGGCTCCTTCCTCCTACCGACATTTGCAGTATAGCCCTCGTGTGTTAACAAAAAAAGCGGATTCATGGTTCAAATTGTAAATAATGAGCACTCGTGCTTCGCGAGCGCTAAAACCAAAGCGAAAATAAGCTGCATATACTTGCACTCACCGCTCGCAATCGACATAAAACGCAAAAATTTACTTGGAATCGACCGCGATAAGCACTTGTGCAGTATGTGTGATAAAACGCGGCAAGGCGCGGCTTTGTTGACAAAGCGGCATACGGATGATAAAATAACAAAAGAACATGGGAAGAAGGTGCAAAACAATGAGCTCTGCCGACAAGGCTTTTATCGAAACCTGCCGCGATATTCTCGATAACGGTACATGGGTGCGCGATGAGCGTGTACGCCCGCATTGGGAGGACGGAGAACCCGCATATACAAAAAAGAAATTCTGCGTGGTGAACAGATACGATCTTTCGAAGGAATTTCCTCTGCTTACTCTGCGCCCGATATCGCTTGCGAAGGCGGTGGACGAGATACTCTGGATATGGCAGAAAAAATCCAACAACATCCGCGATCTGGACAGCCATATATGGGATGCGTGGGCGGATGAAAACGGTTCGATCGGCAAGGCATACGGATATCAGCTAGGCGTGAAGCACAAATACCGCGAGGGTGAATTCGATATGGTCGACCGCGTTCTTTACGACCTGAAAAACAACCCGTGCAGCCGCCGTATAATGACAAACATCTATACGTTTGCCGATCTGCACGAAATGGCGCTTTACCCCTGCGCATACAGCATGACCTTCAATGTGGTGGATGGGCGGCTGTGCGCCATACTCAACCAGCGCTCGCAGGATATGCTTGCGGCAAATGCCTGGAATGTTGCGCAGTATGCCGCGCTTGTGATGATGTTCGCACAGGTTTCGGGGCTGCTTCCCGGTGAATTTGTCCATGTTATCGCCGATGCGCATATATATGACAGGCACATACCCATTGTCCGGGAGCTTATCACGCGGGAATCCCACCCCGCGCCGAAGGTGACGCTCGACCCGAGCATAACCGATTTCTACAAATTCACGCCCGAAAGCTTTACCGTGGAAAATTATGTCCACGGCGAAAAGATCGGCAGGTTTCCCGTCGCCGTCTGAACCCGGTATTCTCCGCACCCGCTGTTAAAGCGGGTGCTTTTTTCTTCGGCTCTTGACATTGCGCGCAGTCGGGCCCATTGCGGGCTGGCCACCGCACAAATCCGTGGAGGAAAGCCGCGCCGTTATTGCAAATGTGCTGAACGGCCCGGAATGCTACGCCATATGCGAAAAGGGAAAAGAAAGGGCTATCGGCGCAGTCGGGCTGCAGCTGAACGGCAGGACCGCTATGACCGAATGCGAGCTTGGCTACTGGCTGGGCAGGCCGTTTTGGGGCAGGGGCTATATGCCGAAATCGGCGGGCGCTTTTCGCCCGCCTTTGTCTTTTATATGCCGGCGCCCATAAACACGAACATTTGTTCTTGACAAACAAATGTTCGTGTGGTAGAATCGCAATACGGATTCGCAAATCGGGGGATGTTTGCTTTGTATATGGGCACGGACAGCGGAAAAGCGCTGATGTATATAAGCAATTTTGCGGAGGGTGCACCGCCGGACGGCTATGGCAGGACAGTGCGACGGCAACGCCTTCTTTGCCTCATGCGAGACGGCGCTCCACCCGGAATATGCCCGTGTTCCGATGGCTGTCTGCGGCAGCACGGAGGATCGCCACGGGATAGTTCTGGCAAAAAACGAGCTTGCGAAAAGGTACGGTGTCGCTACTGCGGAGCCGGTATGGCAGGCAAAGAAGAAATGCCCGCAGCTTCTTACCGTACGCCCGACATACGGGCTTTATGACGAGATGTCCGCCAAAATGAACGCGATCTTCCGCGATTATACCGACCTTGTGGAGCCGTTCGGCGTGGACGAAAGCTGGCTTGATGTGACAGGTTCCGCACGTCTTTTCGGAAGCGGCGAGGATATTGCCGCGGAAATAAGGCGCAGGGTAAAGGAGGAGCTTTCGCTGACGGTTTCTGTCGGCGTTTCCTTCAACAAGGTGTTTGCAAAGCTCGGCAGCGATATGAAAAAGCCGGATGCGACGACCGTGATCCCTTACAAAAGCTTTGCTTCCGCCGTGTGGCGGCTTCCCGTTTCCGCGCTGCTTTTTGCCGGGCCTTCCGTTACGCAGCGGCTGAGCCGTGTCGGAATATATACGATCGGCGATCTTGCGGCGGCGGACGGAGGATTTATCGGCGAATATCTCGGGAAAAGCGGGTTGATGCTGCGTGAATTTGCCCGCGGCAACGATTTTGCACCCGTAAGGGAATGCACCTACCGCCGCAGGCCGGAATCTGTCGGTCAGGGGATGACATTCAGGCGTAATCTTGTTTCGGAGGAGGATATTTCCTTTGCGGTAAAGTATCTTTCTATGGGTATCACAAGGCGGCTGCGAGGGCATTCGATGTGCTGCCGCACACTTGCGGTTGCTATACGCGGGGTGGATCTTTCGGTTCGCGAGCGCAGAACGGAGCTTACAGCGCCCACCTGCGTTTCGGAAGATCTTGCCGCCGCCGCAAAAGCGATAATTAACGGATTTCGCCGCCCCGGCGAGGAGATATATTCGCTTACCCTGCGTGCGGAAAGGCTTGTGCCCTCCGACGGACGCGGAGTGCAGCAGACCATGTTCCGCACCTCGGAGGAAGAGCGCTATGAAAAGCGCCTGTCTCTCGAATCCGCGGTGGATAAGATATGCGAAAGATACGGCAAAAACACCGTGAAGATCGCTTCCGCCGTGAACAACGGGTTAATTTAGCGAAACCGGTTGAAAGCAGCCGCTTTATGTGGTATCATATGCGGATGTAAGCAAAAAATCAGAAGAGGTTCCCGGCATGAACGTAAGCTCCGCGCAGAATCCGCTCGGATACGAAAAAATATCCACACTTTTGAGGCGTTTTGCCGTTCCGAGCGTCGTTGCGATGCTCGTAAGCTCGCTTTACAATATCGTGGATCAGATATATATCGGCAACAGTGTCGGGTATCTCGGCAATGCGGCTACAAACGTCGCGTTCCCGCTCGTTACGATAAGCCTTGCAATTTCGCTGCTTATCGGGATCGGCGGCGCCACGCGCTTTTCGCTGCATCTCGGCATGGGCAATCACCCGGAGGCGGCAAAAAGCGTCGGCACGGCGGTAACGGTTTCGGCGGTGTCCGGCATTCTGTACGGCATTATAGTATATGTGTTCCGCGAACCGCTGCTCGTTGCCTTCGGAGCGACGGAGAACAGCCTTCCCCTTGCGCTCGAATATGTCCGTATAACGGCGCTCGGTATGCCGTTCCTTATTGTCACGAACGTCATAAGCAATTTCATCCGTGCCGACGGAGCACCCGGATATTCCATGCTGTGCATGGTTTCCGGCGCTGTCGTCAACACGGTACTCGACCCGATATTCATTTACGATTCCGGGCTCGGTATGGGCGTTGCCGGTGCGGCTCTTGCGACAGTCATTTCGCAGGTTATATCCTTTGTGTTCGCTCTTGTATATCTGTTCCGGTTCAGGACGGTAAAGCCGAACGCCGCCTGCTTTGTGCCCTCGCTTTCCCGTTGCCGTGCCATTGCCTCGCTCGGGATGAGCAGCAGCATAAATCAGGTTGCGATATGTATAGTTCAGGTCGTGCTGAACAACACGCTGCGTACCTACGGCGCCATGTCGGAATACGGCGCGGATATACCGATATCGGCGTTCGGGATAGTCATGAAGGTAAACTCGATATTCATTTCGGTATTCGTCGGGATCAGCCAGGGCTCGCAGCCGATAATCGGCTATAACTACGGCGCCGGCAGGGCGGATCGCTCAAAGGCGGTGTTCTCGCTCGCTTCGAAAATCGCATTTGCCGTTTCGGTGCTGGCTTTTGCGATATTCATGTTTTTCCCGAAATACGTTGTCGCCGTGTTCGGCCACGGCGATGCGCTTTATGAACGGTTTGCCGTAAAGACGATGCGCGTTTTCCTTTCCACGGTGCTGTTCAACGGCGTGCAGCTTTTGATCTGCAATTATTTTTCGGCGGTCGGCAAGCCGGTGAAGGGTATGATCCTTTCCGCAATAAGGCAGGTCGCGCTTATCGTTCCGCTGATATTGATATTTTCACGCCTTTTCGGGCTGGAGGGGGTGCTCTATTCCGCACCCGTGAACGACACCGTTGCGTTTATTATCAGCGCAGCGTTTATCCTTCGGGAGTTTTCGCTTCCCGTATATAAAAAAACGGCTGATTAAATATTCCGTCCCCCGCTGCGATCACGCGGGGGTCTTTTTTTCTTTTGCCGCGAATATAAAAACTCAATAGGAGGTGCAAAAACGCATGAGTGTCACGGCATTACTTGCGGGCAACCCGAACTGCGGCAAAACAACGCTTTTCAACGTGCTTACCGGCGGG
>USHI01000019.1 GCA_900554405.1 uncultured Eubacteriales bacterium
TCTTCCATTCGGGGGGGGGCTGGGGGAGCGCCGCCGGCCGCCAAAAAGAGGTCCGGCAGATAACGGCAATATAACAAAGCAGCAATAAAATCCTGCCATGCGAGGCGCACTTCATTACGGAGTGCGCCTCGGCTATATTTTCCGGGCGAGCATCGGATTTTGCCGGCAAAATCCTTTGTGGTTTTTTCGATAATACAAAAACGAGGCAGTGCAAATTTTGCGCTGCCTTATTCCTTATAAAGCCATTCCCGCAGCAGTTCGGCTTTTCCCCGGAAAATCGGCGCGATATTCCGCTGCGAGCCTGCGGTCGGCAGCGGGCAAACGAAAAACACGCGCCCGCATTTGGGCGCGTGTTCCGGAAATTGTTTAACGTGTTTCAGAATGCTCCGAATATCCACAGTACAAGCAGCGAAAGCAGGACCACCACCGCCAATGCCGGAAGCACCAGCACAAGGATAGCGGAAAGGTACATTGCAAGCCTGTCCTTGAAGCCGACATTTTCTTTGGAAAGATTTTCGGCAAATTCCTTTTCCTGCTGAGGCGTGGATTTCTTCAGGCGGCGCCAGATCATTCCGCGCCCGCCTCCCCGGCATCATGTCTTGTGGATTTCTTTTCGGTATCCGGCAGCTTAAAGAGGTAATTGCCCTCCGCATCGATCTTGCGTTCCGGGAAGTGGCAGGCTACAAAGTGGCCGGGTTCGACCTCTGTCAAAGGAGGCGGAACACGCCTGCACTTATCGCAAGCCATATAGCACCTTGTGTGGAACTTGCAGCCATCCGGCGGTTTGATCGGGCTGGGGATATTGCCCTCCAAAAGTATACGTTCCTTTTTGAGGCTTTCGATATCCGTTGTCGGGATCGAGGAAAGCAGAGCGACCGTATAAGGATGGCGGGGATCATCGAATATCGTGGCAGCATCGCCGAGCTCGACAATGTTGCCGAGGTACATTACGCATATACGGTCGGAAATATAGCGGACGACCGAAAGATCGTGCGATATGAACATATATGTGAGATGCTGCTTTTCCTTCAGATCCTGCAAAAGGTTGATTATCTGGGACTGTATCGAAACATCCAGCGCGGAAACGCATTCATCGCAGACCACAAATTTGGGCCCGACGGCAAGCGCACGCGCGATGGATATTCTCTGGCGCTGACCGCCGGAGAACTGGTGGGGATAACGGTGCAGCATATAATCCTGCAAGCCGCAGGCGCGCATAACGCTGAGTATATGCTCCTTCATCGCAGGGGAGCCGTGCTTGTACATCTTGTGTGCGACAAGCCCCTCCTCGATTATCTGACCGACAGTCATTCTCGGGTTGAGCGAGGAATACGGATCCTGGAAAACTATCTGAAGATCCTTGCGAAGCCTGCGCATTTCGTTATATTTAAGACGTGCAAGGTCGATACCGTCGTCCAGCATCGCTTCATACTTCTGAAATTCCGGGTCGGATTCATACTGCTTTTTTTCGGAAGCGATAGCGGTGTCAAGCTTTTCGATCTCCGCAAGCTCGCCCGCACGTTCGGCTTCGAGCTTGGCGATACTTGCTTCAAGCTTTGCCTTCTTTGCGTGGTTTTCTTCGCCCGCAAGATCGAGCTCCAGCTTCAGATCTCCGATCTTTTCGGCGATCTTCGCCGCGGAATCCTCGAGCTGCGATTTTTTGTAAAGCAGAGAAGCACCCTTCTTCGTATCCTTCACAAGAAAGCCGCCGAGTATCTTTGCAACATGGGCAAGCGCCGTTTCATATTCGGCATCGGCAAGGTTTTTGTTCTGATGGTCGAAGAAAGTCGCGTTTTCGCCGGCGGATTCCACCTTCGCCGTCATGGCATCGGCGTGTTCCTTTGCCTTTTTGAGGCGGGCTACATATTTATCGACATTTTTGAGCGTGTCGAGAACGTATCCCGGCGCAATGGCGGAACGGGGCATACCGTAATACACCGTCGTGCCGGCGGTTTGTTCGTAAAGCTGGAGAAGAACACGGCCGAGCGTGGATTTACCGCAGCCCGATTCGCCGACAATGCCGAGCGTTTCGCCCTCGAAAATATCGAGCGTGATATCCTCGTTGGCGCGGACATAAAGCTGTTCCTTCTGGAATATGTTCGATTTGGCGATCGGAAAATATTTTTTAAGGTTCGTGATTGACAAGAGCTTTTTGGTGTTCGGCACTTCTTCTCACCTCCTTTTCGGGATAGAAGCAGCGTATCTTCTGACCGGGAGCGAACTCGACAAGCGGCGGTTCCTCCTCCATACACTTCTTCGTTGCATATTTGCACCGCGGTGCGAACTTGCAGCCCTTCGGGAGCGCAAGCGGGTGTGGGACAACACCGGGGATCGGTTCGAGCTTGTGCGTGATATTATCTATCCGCGGGATACTGAACATCAGCCCTTCGGTATAAGGATGGCTCATCGTGCAATCCGAGAAGATTACCCTCGCGGATGCCTGTTCGACGACCTGACCGCAATACATGACGACAACATCGTCCGCCATTTCGTTGATAACGCCGAGGTCGTGCGTGATGAAGATTATCGAGGTTCCGTTTTCGCGCTGGAGATCGTTCATCAGGCGAAGTATCTGCGCCTGGATGGTAACGTCGAGCGCCGTTGTCGGTTCGTCCGCGATAAGTATCTTCGGGCGGCAGGCAAGCGCCATTGCTATCATGACACGCTGCCGCATACCGCCGGAAAGCTGGTGCGGGTATTGCTTTATGACCGCCTCCGGGTTCGGTATCTGAACATCATAAAGCATTTTGAGCGCCTGCTTCGCGGCTTCCTTCTTGCTCATATTCTGGTGGATTATGAACGGTTCGCTGAGCTGGCGTTCAACGGTGAACACCGGGTTGAGCGATGTCATCGGCTCCTGGAATATAACAGAGATCTTGTTGCCGCGGATATCATACATCTGCTGCTCCGTGAGCTTGGTGAGGTCTGTACCCTCGAAGAGTATCTCGCCTTCGGCTATATAGCCGTTGCCGTCGAGCAGCTTCAGAATGCTCATTGCCGAAACGCTTTTACCGGAGCCGGATTCGCCGACAATGCCGATGGTGCGCTTCTCATCGAGCGTATAGGACACGTCGTTTACAGCCTTGACAATGCCCTTCCTTGTTTTGAAATAGGTGTGGAGATTCTTTACTTCCAATAATGCCATTATACTTTCACCTCCGCCTTACTTTTCCTGACTGCTCTTCGGATCGAGAACGTCACGGAGCGTATCGCCGATGATATTGATACATATCGTGGCGATGGAAAGGAACAGCGCCGGGAACAGCCACTGCCACCAGTAATTCTGGATAACAACGGAGTTGTTCGCACCGTTAAGCATATTGCCCCACGTCGGGCGCGGCAGCTGAACGCCGAAGCCGAGGTAGGAAAGTGAGGATTCGGTAAGCAGGCAGCCTGCGAAGTCGAGCGTCATGCTGACAAGTATAACCGAAACGACGTTCGGCAGAATATGCTTGAAGGCGATCCTCTTTTCACGCACGCCCATTGCTTTTGCGGAAATAACGAATTCCTTTTCGCGTTCCGCAAGCACCTGGCCGCGTATCATGCGGGCGAGCCCTGTCCAGGAAAGCAGCCCGAGTATTACCATTATGATGAATATCTTTGTGTTTTCGTCGATCGGCTTCTTTGTGAAGATGTAGGAAAGCATCATCGCAAAGGGCAGGAAGGGTATCGCGGAGAAGATCTCCGTCACGCGCATGAGCACCATATCCACCCATCCGCCGAAGTAGCCGGAAAGGCAGCCGACGATAACGGCGATTATGGAGGAAACGATAACGGCGACCGCGCCGATAGTCATTGTCATCTTACCGCCGTGAATTATACGGGTGAGCGTATCTCTGCCGTTGCCGTCAGTACCGAACGGGTAGCCGGCAAGACCTGCACTGCCGAGCAGCTTACCGTTTTCATCAACGGCATATGTCTGATAAGCGCCGGCATAAACCTTGGAGGCCGTCATGCCGTCCACATCGCACTGACCGTAGAAGTTCGAGCCCCAGGCGTAAACCCTGCCGGATTCGCCGACAGCCACAACGTGCTGCGAGCCGCCCGCGATCGAAACTATCTTTTCGCTTTTCACCGCATCGGGAATTTCATTCTCGCCGCTTTCGGCGGAGCCGGCAACAAGCACCTGCCCATCCTCCATCAGAAATACAAAGCAGTTCTTGGTTGCGGTTATGTCAACGACCTTGTGCTTTTTAAGATACTGGGCAAGCTTGACCCTTTCACCGTTTTCCGTAACCTTGACAGAGCCGAAATACCCGCCCGGGCATTTTACCGTGCCGTTGCTCATCAATGCAAAGGCATAGTAGTTGGTAAAGCAGATCTTTTCCACGCCCTTGGAAAACTCGTCCATGGATTCTTCGTAGTTTTTGAGGTTTTTGCAGGTGTTCTTGTTGCCCCAGATATAAGCCTTGCCGTCGACGACAAGCGCCGTTGCCTGATACCCGCATTCGAGCGACTGCACCTTGCTTGCATCGATAGTGCCGTTTACAAGCTCCGCGGGCATTTCGGTAATATTGTCGTTTTCCGCATTGCCCTTATAAGCGCCGTACTGGCCGAGATCGCTGTTGCCCCAGCCGATAACACGCCCGTCTGTCGTGATGGCGATAACATGGTCGCGCCCGGTTGCTGCGGCGATAACGTTGCCCTCTTTAATTTCTTCGGGAAATTCGGAATAATCGAGCTTGGAAAGCGAATCCTTTGCGCTGCCCCAGACATAAAGCGTGTTGTCGTTACTCACGCCCAATGTAAAATTGGCATAGCCGTGGATGCTTTTGATGTTATCCTTCATGCCGGAGGGGACACTGCGCATCGACATTGTCGGCGCGATGTTCGCCTGGTTTGCATCGTTGAAGGAAAGCTCCATCGGGAAAAACAGCGGCCCGATGAACACGAGCATGAACAGCAGCACAAGCACCACAAGTGCCACAACGGCAAGCTTGCGTCTGAAAAAAGCCTTAACCGCCAATTTGGAAGGGCTTTCGAGCTTTTCGACAGCGAAAATATCCTCCTGGGAAAGCTCCTTGCTCGCGCCGCAGAACATACGCTTTATCCAGCGCCACAGTGTTTTGAATACGGAGGAGCCGCTTTTTTCTTTGCCGGTATTTTTATCAGCCATTGAAAGTTCCTCCTTTACTTGTTGACGCGGATACGCGGATCGACAAAGCCGTACGCGATATCTATGATAAGGTTGCCGGCAAGGCCGAGAAGGATGTAGAACATCTGCAGCGCAAGAACGACCTCGTTATCGTTATTGGAAAGCGCAGAGAAATACATTCTGCCTATGCCGTTTAATGCAAATATATTTTCGATCATCAGAGAGCCGGAGAATATGCCGAGGAACCAGCCGATAACAAGCGTTACGATCGGGATCAGCGCGTTTCTCCATGCATGCGAGTAAATAACCGTTTTTTCGCGCAGACCCTTTGCGCGTGCGGTGCGGATGCAGTCCATGGAAAGGGCTTCGATCATGGAAGCGCGCACATAGCGCGTCATGCCGCCGAGCGAACAGAAGGTCATAACGATAAGCGGTAGTGCGAGATGATACATTTTGTCCCAGAACTGGCCCATGGGTGTCATGTCGATATTATTGGGGGATACCATGCCCGAAACCGGGAACCAGCCGAGTACGACCGAGAACAGCCAGATAAAGACTATTGCGATAATGAATGTGGGCAGACTGTAACCAATGACCGTGCCGACCTGCACTGCAACGTCGCGCCTGCTGCCGCGCTTGACCGCGCAGAAAATGCCGAGCGGTATGGTTATGCCCAATGCGAGTATGGTTGCAAAAATGTTTATGAAGACAGTGTTCTTCATCGGTTCGACGAGTATTTCGGAAACCGGCTTTGCATATTGCATGGAGTATCCGAAATAGCCCTGAAGAAGGCCTTCGTAATGCCCGTCGGAATAGGGATAGAAGCCCATCCACCTGCCGTAGCGTTCCAGCAGGTTGCCGTTTGTACCGTATTGCTCCTGATAAAAGGCGTACCGCTCCTCAAAATCAAGCTTACCTTTGCTTTTGGTAACATCATCCTTTGCCTGAGTATACGCACGGTCAACAGGCAGCATGTTATAGATAAGAAACAAGAGTAAAGAGAGTATAAGGAACACGAGAGCAATATACAGCAGTCTTTTGATTATGTATTTTCCCATAGGTTTTTCCCCCGGAATTTTATATTGCTTTGTGTTTACATTCGTGTAATCACATCAATGGAGCAGAAGCGGCAATTTTTAGGTTGCCGCTTCTGCTTCGTTATTGCTTTTTGCCGCCCCTTTTACGGGGCGGTATCAAAAGCTTTTCCCCTTTTTAATCGGAGCGATTATTTGTAGTTTTCTGCGAAGTCGGCTTCGTCCATGAGGTAGTTGTTGCTGTAGACATCATACATTTCGGGATTGATGGTCCAGTAGTATGCATAATCGTAAACAGCGGAGTTGAAGCCGGTAGCAAAGTTGATCGCGTTGCAGGTCGGGTTGCCGTCATAACCGCTGCCGGTATCGCGGCAATACTGACCGTAAACGCCGGGAACGAATTCGCACTGGAGATACTGGATGTACATACCGATCTTCGTAGTAGCGTTTTCGTTGCTCTGCCATGCGGTCTTGAGCTGGTCGGTAACGCTGTTGGGCTGAGTGCCGTACCAGTTGATTGCGAGAGGCATGTAGTACCAGTCGCCGATCTTCACGGTCTTGTACTTGCCGTCGACGGTAGCGAACTTGAGGTTATCGTCGGAACGGTCGTAGCCGGTGAGCTTCTTGTAGCGGACATCGTCCTTTTCAGGATCGAATGCTTCGCCGTTGACATTGTATACCCAGCCGTCTGCTTCGAGAACATCGATAGCATCGTCAACGCTGTATGCATACTGGTTGAGCTTTTCTTCGAGCTCGGAAGCGTTTGCCTTGTATGCGGAGTAGCCGGTGTAGTACGGGCCGTGAACGGTGGTGCCGTAACCGCCGGTGAAGGTGGTGGCAAAGTCATCACGGTTGAGGGTGTACATGACAGCCTGACGGACGGAAGTAAATGCTGTCGGGCCGAAGTCGCAGCGGAATGCGAGCTTGCCGTAGCCGGCACGGTCGTAGTGAGTTTCCTTGAAAGCGCCCTTGCTGTCTTCAACAGCCTTTACGGCAGCCTTGGTTACGTCGCCGCCGGTGATGCCTTCGATAACATCGACTTCGCCCTTAAGGAGCTGGTCGAGCTGAGTTTCTTCGACAACCTTAACGATAACGAGAGTTTCGATGGTAGCCTTGCCGCGAACGTCGCCTTCGTAATTCTTGTTGATCTTGAGGGTGACGGTCTTGGCGCCGGCATCATACTTTTCGATGGTGTACGGGCCGGAGAACGGAAGCTTGGAATTCCATTCGAGGTTAGCCTTGACAACGTTGGCAACGGTGTAGGTTTCCTTGCCGTCAACGGTCTTGGTTTCGTAGAATTTGTCGGAAAGGCCGCAGGCCTTGGTCTTTTCGTCAACGATAACGTCTGCATCGCCGAGGTAGAGAGCGAGAGGATCCGGGCTGAAGGCCGCGAGGGTGTTGAGGTAGTAGTAATCTGCGTAATCTGCAGCGTAGGTTACGGAGAAGGTGTAATCATCGAGAAGCTTGACGCCGGAGAAGTACTTGGAAACGCCTTCTTCTTCGCCGTTGGTTCCGTTATAAGCGGAGAATTCGTTGAAGCCGACCAACTGGAGGCCGGATTTACCCTTGCCGCCGATGGAGGTAAGAACTTCGTTGCTGTTTGCAAGAGTGGAAGCGATGTAGTTCTTGGCGGTGATTTCGGTGCCGTCGGTGAACTTCATGCCCTTCTTGATCTTGATGGTGAAGGTGTAGGTGCCGTCCTCGTTCTTGCCGCCTTCGGGTTCGCCGTCAAGAGCGTTCATGTTCCAGTGATATTCGCCGGAGAAGTTGCTTTCGAGAAGGCTGTAGCCGGTGATGAGGTTCTGGACATCGAGGTCGGAGGCGCCGGGGGAAGATTTGCCCCAGCTTGCGTTACGGAACGAACCGGAAAGGTCGGTGGTGTTACCGATAACGACGTTGCTGGTTTCGCCTGCCTTAATGGTAGCGGAAACAAGAGCATCCGCAACGCCCCAGTACGGAGAGGTTTTGAGCTCTTCGATCTTGGAGTTGTAGACATCATAGTAACGGTTGGAGTAAAGCGGAACTTCGGGAACGAGCTTGTTCCATCTGAGGATGTAAAGCTTCCACCATTCGTTGAAGACATCCTCGGAGGTCTTGTAGTCGCTGCTTCCTTCGGGAACGGCGGTGTTGTAAACCATTGCCATGGAAAGGAAGTCCATACCGAGTTCGTATTTGACCCCGTCGACGGTGGCGAAGGCGATGCCCTCGTCATTCTCTTCGACCATGTCGATGGTCACCTTGGAGCCGATGGTTTCATAAACGGAAGTGAAGTCCTCGTGCTTGGAAGGCGCGTTCACATTGGGTTCGCTGCTCGAAGCCGCCGGAGTCTGAGAAGACTGCGTGGGGGCTGCCGAAGAATTATCGGTATCCTTATTGCAGGCAACAGCCAGCGGAAGAACGACCAGAAGCGCAAGCACAAGTGCAAAGATTCTGAATCTCTTCATTGTAAGATTCCTCCATTAAAAAATTTATATACAAGCGTGATTGTAACGCCGATATATCTGTTCTGACGTCAGCCGCCGCACGCGGTGCTTTTGTGCCGCAATGTGCGCCGACTCTTACTTTTCGGGTATTATAACACATAAATATGCACCTGTCAATACCGTTTATTCAGAAAACCTTGTATTTTTAAGCCCGACAAGCCGAAAAATCGGTGCAACCGGTGCATATTATACATCCAAAATGAATACACGCGGCATACAGAGGCAGAAAAGCGCCTGCGGCGCGGTGTTATGTAATCGCCGGAAAAGCGTGATTTTACAACCGGTTTCGGGGGATGCGGGCGCTTTCATATGCTTATCTGTCGTGAATTATAGCATACAGCAGGCTGTATTTCAATATGAATTTTTCGATTTTTGAAATTTCAACACTTGCAACAATTAAAAGCCCCGTTTTTTTAGGTACGTTGTGCAAATGTAAGGCAGGGCGCTTTTCGGCGCAGAACCCGCCGGGAACGGGGTTTTTTCGCCGTTTTGCGGCGCGGCGGCGCAGCGGAAGCGAAAACGTTTTTGCAAGACAAAGCAAAAAAATCCCAAAAATGCGGGAGGCTCCGGCAAAGAAAAACGGCCTCCGTCTTTTCGGGCGGAAGCCGCTTTTGTTTTATCGTACCGTATTTCACTGCCCGTGCTTTCTACATACCGTTACGAAAAAGCTTTTATCAGCCGCAGCAGCAGCAGACAATTACTATCGCGATAAGAATGATGATCCAGCAGTTATTGTTGCCGAAGAACGAATCAAAGCAGCCCATTGCACAGCCTCCCTTCACTAATGGCAGAATATGCCTTCGGGGGCGGAAATGTTAATTGCCTTTTTTGAGATCGTAGGTTCCGAGCACGGCGCGCTTTATATATAGGTAGTCGTTTGCATCGACCTTGCCGTTTCCGTCCGCATCGGCGCGGGCAAGCGCATCCGCCGGAAGATCGGCGGTGCCGAGCACGGCACGCTTTGTATAAAGATAATCGTTGGCGGTGAGCTTCATGTCAAGATCGATATCGCCGAGCAGGAGCAGCGAAAGCGACTTCCGGACGGTTTCGGCATAAAGCTTATAGCCCGCATCCGTGGGATGAACGCCATCCGAAAGAAGAGACGCGTAATTCGGCTTTGCCGAAAATGCGGCGTTTATATCGCAGCAGAGCACCCTTCTTTCCGCGGCGACCTCCCGCGCGGCGGCGGCATAGATCGCGACAAGCCCGTTGGGCCCGCCGTAGGGCTTGAACGGTTCCTCGTCGTGGCGGGTGAGGTATTTAACGTCATCCACGGGCGGCGGGGTCATAACGATGACCTGCGCACCGGCGGCACGACATTCGTCGATATACTTCCCCAGAAGCTCGCGGTATTTTTCGAGCGGGGTATATTTATCCATGTCTATCGCCGCATCGTTCGTGCCGAAGGCGATAAAGACGATCTCCGGCTTTGCGGCAAGCACGTTTTTGAACCGCGGAAGGGCGGTGCGTGTGCTGTCCCCGCCGACACCCATGTTCACCGTATTTGCGCCCGTTGCGGTGCGGAGGAAGGATTCCCACTTTCCGGCGGCGGTTATACTGTCGCCGAAAGCGACGATTTTTATATCGGATATACTGCGCACACCGGCGGCGGGCGCGGCATCCGCGCCGAACGCGCAAAGCGAAGCGCCTATGCAGAACATTGCCGAAGCGAAAACGGCAGCGAGCCTTTTTTTCATAACAAAACTCCCGGTTGATCGTTATTTTTCTTTATTATAATGCCCCGCGTCGGAGAGTGCAATGCTTTTTCCGTGTTCTTTGCGCAAAAACTATTGAAAACCGACTTTGAAAATGCTATTCTGTACCAAAGTAATAAATACGAAACGGAGATACGACCGATATGCTTAAACCGATCCGCGGTACATGGTTTGAATTCACGCACCACAACAAGCCCGAGGGCAAATACTGGAACCCGATCTGCCGCACCTTTTCCGACGATCAGTGGGAGGTAAAGGTAGACGAGATAGCCTCACTCGGAATGAAGTACATCGTGCTGCTCTGCACCTCCCTTGTTTACGAGGATTCCTGCGAAAGCTATTTCAAGACCGACATTTACCCCTTTGCCGACATTGCCGCCAAGGACCCGATGGGGGCGCTTCTGCGCGCGGCGGAGCGCAACGGCATAAAGGTGTTCGTATCCTGCGGCTATTACGGCCCCTGGACACACACCGAGGAAAACATGACATCGCCCGAGGTTCAGAAAAAAGCCTTCCGTGCAATGGAGCAGCTTTATGCTCAGTACGGGCATTATAAATCCTTTTACGGCTGGTATCTGCCGGACGAGCTCGGCATATGGCCCTACTACACCGAAGGCTTTATAAAATACGTAAACGATTATTCCGCTTTCGGCAGGACTCTGAACGGCGATCTGAAAATGCTTATCGCCCCCTACGGAACGAACCACCTGAATGCCGACGACAAATTCGTCGCCCAGCTCGAATCGCTCGACTGCGACGTTATCGCTTATCAGGACGAGGTCGGTGTCCGCAAATCCACCCCGGATCAGACCCCGAAATATTACGAGGCTCTCCGCCGCGCCCACGACAAGGCGGGCAGAGCGGCGCTCTGGGCGGATATGGAGGTCTTTGAGTTCGAGGGCGACGTTTACCGCAGCGCGCTTCTTCCGGCGGATCCGGAACGTGTAAAGCGCCAGATCGAAAGCATTTCGCCCTATGTCGATGAAATACTCATTTACGAATACCAGGGCATGATGAACCGCCCCGGCACGACAGCCTTCTGCGGTCACCCGGATTCCATCGCGCTCTACAACGGCTATAAAAAGCTGTATGACGAGATAACGAAGTGATAAGATTAACGATCAAGCGGTCCCCGTCAGAGGACCGCTTTCCCTTGGAAAAGCGCCTTTCCGAAATGCTTTCGCTGCCTGTCGGCGGCTTTGAATACGAGCTTCGCCGCAAATCGCTGGATGCCCGCAAGGGCATCGCGAAATATGTGCTGACGGTGGATGTTTCGGTACGCGGTGACGAAAAACGCATTGCTGCGCGCTGCGGCGGCGAAATTGTCGCGCGCGAATCCGAATATGCCTTCCCCGCGCCCGCGCGTGTACCGGGTGCGCTGCGCCCGATCGTGATCGGGTTCGGCCCTGCGGGGATGTTCTCCGCGCTCATGCTCGCACGATCCGGCTTCCGTCCGCTCGTTCTGGAACGCGGCAAGGCTGTTGCCGAACGCGCCGCAGATGTGAAAGCCTTCTTCCGCGGCGGGGAGCTGAACGCCGAATCCAACATTCAGTTCGGCGAAGGCGGCGCGGGCGCCTTTTCGGACGGCAAGCTCAACACGCTCGTAAAGGAAAAGGGGGTGCGCGGAAGGCTTGTCCTGCGCGAGCTTGTCGCCGCGGGCGCGCCGGAGGAGATACTTTATCTTTCCCACCCGCATATCGGCACCGACCTTTTGCGCGGAGTTGTCGAAAACATCCGCAAAAAAATAATCTCGCTCGGCGGCGAGGTACGGTTCGGCACCCGGGTGGAGGATTTTTGCGCCGAAAACGGGCATATTGCCGGGGTCGTGGCAAACGGAAGCGTTATCCCGGCGGACACGGTATTCCTTGCCGCGGGGCAATCCTCGCGCCAGACGCTCGAAGCGCTTTATTCCGCGGGTGCAAATCTGGAGCGCAAGCCGTTTTCCATGGGATTCCGTATAGAGCACCCGCAATCGTCGGTAAACGCCGCGCAGTACGGCGGGGCGGAAAGCCCGTTCCTTCCGCCGGCAGAATACAAGCTTTTCACCCACTGCTCCACGGGCAGAACCGTATACAGCTTTTGTATGTGCCCCGGCGGGCAGGTAGTCGCAGCGGCGAGCGAGCAGGGCAGGCTTGTCACAAACGGGATGAGCTTCCACGCGCGCGACGGGCGTAACGCCAACAGCGCCCTGCTGTGTGAAATACTCCCGCAGGATATAACCGGGCAGGGCGTATTTGCCGGCTTTGATTACCGCGCACGGCTGGAGGAGCGCGCGTTTGAGATGGGCGGAGGCGGTTTTATCGCCCCGGCACAGACAGCGGGCGGGTTTTTGTGCGGCACACAGGCAGAGCCGTGCGTTGCACCGACATACCCGCGCGGAGTCAGGTACACCGATCTCGCGGTGCTTTTCACCCCCGAAATAACCGCTTCGCTGCGGGAGGGCATTGCCGATTTCGGCAAAAGGCTTGCCGGTTTTGATGCACCCGGTGCGGTATTGACGGCTGTCGAAAGCCGGACAAGCTCGCCGGTGCGCGTTATCCGCGGCGAGGACCGCCAGAGCAATCTGCGCGGGCTTTACCCGCTGGGCGAGGGCGCGGGATACGCCGGCGGAATAGTTTCCGCGGCGATCGACGGGATCAAAAGCGCGGAGGAATATGTTCTTACGCCGCAGTAACGGCGGCGGGAGGTTTTTGTTTATGAAAAGAGCATTGATAGCGATGAGCGGCGGTGTCGATTCGAGTGTCGCCGCGCTGCTCACACAAAGGCAGGGCTACGAATGTATCGGCGCCACGATGAAGCTTTACGAGAACGAAACGGCAGGCATTTCCCGCGGGAAGACCTGCTGCTCGCTCGATGATGTCGAGGATGCGCGCAGTGTGGCTTACCGGCTCGGTATGAAATTCTATGTGTTCAACTTCAAGGACGAATTCAGGGAAAATGTCATCGACCGGTTCGTGAACAGCTATCTTGAAGGGCTCACCCCCAACCCATGCATAGACTGCAACCGATTCATGAAGTTCGGCAGCCTTTTCGGGCGGGCGGAAATACTCGGCTGCGATCACATTGTCACCGGGCATTACGCGCGCATAACCGAAAGCGGCG
>USHI01000020.1 GCA_900554405.1 uncultured Eubacteriales bacterium
TATATACCCCGGGCAAAGGGCAAAACCCTTTCCCCGCCGTTTTTTGCCGAGGCTTCCCGGCAGCCGCGGCTGCATTTTTTTATTGCAAATGCCTGAAAATGTTGGCACACGGCAGCGGTAATCGGCAAAAAAACGGCCGCGGCACAAAAAACTGCACAAAAATAATTGACATATGCCCGGCAATCATGTATAATATGGAAAACAATGGGCGTTATATACCCCAGTGTGCTTTCGGAGCGTTGCTCGAGGATGCTTCGCGGCGCAAATCGCGTATATGCTGCCGTTGGTTGAATTTTTCCGGTTTTTCGGCGCCGCTGCGCCGCGCGGCAAAAGGCTCAATGCCGTGCGTGCGGAAGCGGAGCCCGCGGTACCCGAATGCTTTCCCGTGCCCACGGGGCGGCAGTACCTGCCGGGAATAAAAGGAGTGGTAGGCAAAAAGCAAAAACAAAAGGGAAGTCTCGCACAGAATCGAAAATAATATTATTAAGGAGACACTAATGAAAACCGTAAGAAGAACACTCGCATCTCTTCTTTCTCTGCTTATGGTTCTGTCTTGCTGCACCGTTCTTTTCCCCGTTTTCGCAGGCGCGGAAGGGATATCGTTCGGCTGGGGTCCCACTTGGCTCGATGTCGATGAAAACGGTGTTTGGCAGCAAAACAAAACGGTTCCCGAAGCAGAACGCTTTGATTACCAGTACGCCGCAAAATACGAAAACGGCAACTATTATTTCGGTCTTAAATACATCGGCAAGCTTACCGGCACTGCGGATTCCTACGGCAACGGCAAGGGCACCAACCTTCGCCTTTGGGTAAGGAACCCCGCAACCGGCTACGTTTCCTATAACTACTTCTTCGATGTATCCTGGAACGGAACATCGTTTGTCACCTGCCTCAAGCGTAATACCAACGCCGCCGGCAATACGGCGGCACCGGTTTACGGATACGATGCGGAATCCTACCCCTATACCGTAAACTGGGCGCAGACCGAAACGGGTGCGGAGATCGAACTGATCGTTCCGGATACCGTTATCGGTGCCGGCTATGAAACAAGGGCGATATTCTCGGTTTCCAATAATGATGCCGAGAATTATTGCCTCCACAGCAACAATAATGACAATGCCCCCGCTTCCAAATGGTACGCCGACGATGTTGTCATTATCGACGAAGCGGACTTTTTCGAAATCCTCGGCAACACCGTGTCGGTCGATAAAAACAATTCCTGCTATGGCGACACCCAGATCCCCGCGGATGAAAGCTACGGTACCGTCAGCTATGAATCCGATGAAGAAAATCTTTATATAAGGGTCAGATATCACGGCGACCTTGCCACCAACGGTACTGCCTACGGCAACGGCAACGGCGCATTCGTGCGTATCTGGTTCCGCGATCCCGACAGAATGGTCGACAGTCAGTTCAAATCCTACGACTACTTCCTCGATGTCGAATACATTCCCGGCGGAACCCCCCGCACCCTGTTCAAAACCAACACGAAGAACGGCGGCGCGAACAAGCCGGAGGAAACCTACGGTTACGCTGCCGAAAAGCCCTACACCGTTGAAGGCATAGTCAATGAAGAAGCAGCCGACGGCTACAAGTGGGAAGTAAGGATCACCATGCCGATAAGCGTTATCAGCGCAAACGGCAGATGGCAGTTCCAGCCCACGCTCGGCTTCTGGGGCGAACATCCCGATAAGAGCGGCAACCCCGTCACCGGTTATTCCTCCCGCACCTTCGGCAATAACGTCGCACCGTATACCGAATGGGTCGAAGCCTCCGCGCTTCCCGCACTTCCCAAGTACGGCAATGATATCCTCACCGGCGATATCACCAAGATCAACGTAAACCTCGGCTCCAAGTGGCTGGATAAGATTGACTGCGACAAGGTAGCCAATTACAGCGGTCTTCTCAACGACGGCGCGACGGCAGAAGACGGCGGAGCCTTCTCCTACGGCGCACCGTGGTATTCCTACTATATCAACGGTGAATTCACCACCCTTGCCGATCCGGCAAACCGCCTCGGCAGAGCCACGTTCGACCTCGGCTCCTCCAAGCCCGTTTCCGAGATCGCCATGCAGATCGCTCCCGCCAATGGCGCATCCTCTATCAAGGTTTATGCCTCGCTCAACAACGTTAACTGGCTCGAAATCGGCGAGCTCACCTATAAAGGCAGCGACTTTGCTATCGAAACCATCAACCTCGTTCTCGAAAAGGAAATCGAAGCCCGCTACTTCAAGGTGGAAATGGTCACTACGGGTATGCACTTCGCGGTTTCGGAAATCATGATATACCAGTATACCAAGCCCGGCTACTTCACCGAAGTTGATAACCCCAAGTTCTCCGAGCTCGATAATATCGCGCGCGCGGAAGGCACCGGCGTTACCTACAACAATGTTGATGCAGATAATTCCGACTATCCCGGCGACGTTGTCGACGGCATCACCGGTCCGACCGGCTACACCAAAACCTGGCGCGGATTCAGGCAGGGCGGCAATGTCGTGTTTGACTTCGGCACCACGGTCAAAAATATCGGCTCTGTCGATATCTTCAACTGGCCGGCAAATCAATCCGGCATTACCAAGCCGGAACGTATCGCCGTGGATGCTTCCATAGACGGCGTGAACTGGTTCACCGCCTACGAAACCACCGATTTTTCCGCTGATAAGTGGAATTCCAAGGACGATAACGTTCTTAAAGAAACCATCCGCTTTGACAAGCTCCTTGCGGGCAGATATGTCAGAGTTACCGTAAGCGGCGGCTGGGTATTCGTTTCCGAAATCCAGGTCAACGCACATACCGAAGTGGCGGATGTTGTCAATCTTTCGCATACGTATCTGTATGATCCCACCTCTGCCAATGTCATTACCTACGGCATGGGCGAGAAGCTGGGCGATGTTTCGGGCGAAAAGCGCCTCCAGTGGTGGAACCTTGCCGCCTGCGAATATGACTCTGCCACCGGCACCTTCAAGGTTGTCGAAATACGCAAGGGCACCGGCAGGGATGAGGATTTCCGCGACATGGTTATCCCCGCGTTCGGCTTTGTTCTCGGCGCACACAGGGATCAGTCCCCCGCTCTCGCACAGTTTATAAACGGTCTTAATGTCGGCGATACCGTATATCTCTACGGCGTCGATCTGACCGAAAACACCGCAAAAGCGCTTGACCGCGCTTGTGTGAGAACCACCCCGATCGCGGGCGAAACCCCTGTTTCGGCTCCCGTTTCGATCCTCAAGACGCTTTCCGGCTATGCCGAAAGTGACATCAATATCTGGATCCCCTTCACAAAGGCCGGCACGACCTACAATACTCCCATGGATATCCGCAACGCTCTTTGCGATGTTACAAATAATTATGCGTGGTACTATGTCGTTGTTGTCGATGCCGACGGTAAGATAACCGCGATCGACAAGACAAACGGCGATAAGAATATGGTCATTCCCGAGGGCGGCTATGCCATCGGCGTCCATACCGCCAGCACCGATGCGATCGCCATTGTCAATAATGCAAATATCGGCGATCGGGTTTACCTTTACGGGCTCGACCTCGCCGAAAACGCAGGCAAGTCCGGCGCGCTCGAAAACGCTTACTTCGGTGTTCTGCACAGACACACCATGACCGTGCATGTTATTCCCGTTACCTGCACCGAAGACGGTTATACCTACGAAGACTGCGTCTGCGGCCACAGAACGGCAAACCACGATATCGTTCCCGCTACCGGGCATGATATCGAAGACCAGGAAGTTCTTGTCCTTGACCCGACCTGCGGCGTTGGCGGTTACAGCTATCAGATCTGCAAGAAATGCAACGAAAAGGTTAAAGTGGAAGGCAGCGAAACACAGCCCACCGGCAAGCATCAGTACCGCGCGACCGTGCGTGAAGCCGATAACGGATTCTTCGATTTCGAATGCATAGTCTGCGGCGAAAGCTATATCGGTAATGCCGACGGCGAAGAGGCTGTCAGATTTGCCGTTTCGCACCACAACACCTATAGCTGGGGCAGCGAGAACTTCGGAATCGCACTCATTACCGGCGAAGCCGGCAAGACCGTAAACGACTGCGTTCCCGATAAGAATAAGTACGATGCGAACTTTGCCGGATATGTTGTCGAAAGGATCGGCGATCACTATGTCGCCACCAGATTCGTTAAATCCGGCGCACACGAGCTCGTACTTCCCGAAAGCGGCTTCATACTCGTTGTGCTTCCCACCCACCCGAAATACGGTCAGTACTTCGGCAACGGCGAGCTGCTCGGCAATTATATACTCCCGACATTCGTGGGAAGCTACGGCTTCGGCGGTTCCTTCGCGATAGATATCGGTGCATATCCCGAACAGACCAACTGGTTCTATGCGGTTGCTCCCGCAGAAGCGAACCATGTTGAATCGCTCGGCGCAAAGGTCAACACCGTTACCAAGTCTCTCCGCTTCGGCGCAATCTTCACCAAGAGTGAAAGCAAGGTCGTTTCTCTCGGTATGCTTCTCGTACCGGAAGAAAAGCTCGGCGAAAACGTTCTCGACCTCGAATATGCACAGGCAAATGAGCTTGTTGCCAACATTCGCACCATGAGGATCGAAAACTATGTCGACGGCCAGGCGTTCGACGATTACGAAACCGTCACCTTCACCGTTACGGTGAACGGGCTCGAAGGGCATGAGGATGCCATCATCTGCGCACGTCCGTATGTTGTTTATGAGGACGGCACCGTTGAGTACGGCAGACTTGTTCTCCGCAGCTACGAAGCGGTTTACGGAAACAGCAGAACCTAAACAGAATACAAGAGTTCATCTTGTTCTCCTTGAAGGGGGCGCGCCGAAAGGTGCGCCTTCTTCTTTTGCCCTGCCCGAAAAAGTTTTTTCGGCGGGTGCGTTACGCGGATTGACACGGCGGCACCGGCGTGATATAATCGGAGAGTGAAAAATCATCGAATCATATCGGCGGGGTTACGGCAAAATGAAGGAAACCGGCAGAAGAAATACCGAGCTTGAGACCGACGGTCTGTTTATAGGCAGAAACGCCGTTGCGGAGCTTTTGAAAAGCGGCAGAACGGTAGACAGAATATATATTCAGCGGGAGGATACCCGCGGCCCGCTCACTCCGCTGCGCGCGCTTGCGGCGGAAAAGGGGGTTCCCCTTATCGAAACCGATGTGCGCAAGCTTGCCGCAATGTCCGGCGGCGGAGTTCACCAGGGCGTTATCGCCGTCGCTGCGGAAACCGATTACCTTACCGCGGAGCAGCTTTTGGAAAATTGCGAAAAGGCGGGCGAAAAGCCCTTCTTCCTCATCTGCGATTCGGTAAACGATCCGCATAACCTCGGCGCGCTCATACGGAGCGCGAACTGCGCCGGAATGAACGGCGTTATCATCCCGAAGCGCCGCAGCGCAGGCGTGAACGGTACCGTCGCGAAGTCGAGCGCCGGCGCCGTGTTTACAATGCCCATCGCCCGTGTGCCGAACCTTGCTTCCTGCGTGCGTATGTTAAAGGAGCACGGCGTGTGGATCTGGGCGGCGGAGGCGGGCGGAAAGCCCTATTACGAACAGGATTTCAAATGCGCCTGCGCGCTCATTCTCGGAAGCGAGGGCGAAGGTGTTTCCGAAATTTTGAAAAAGGAAAGCGATTTCCTTGCGGGTATCCCGATGTACGGGAGCATAAATTCACTTAACGTTTCCGCTGCCGGTGCAATAGTAATGTTCGAAGCCGCAAGACAGCGCAATAACGGCTGAAAAGGGGGAGGAATGCCGAATGTCCGAAAAAAATAAAGGCTCTTTGCCCGATGTGCTCGCCGTTTTGCGCGATGCGCAGGACCAAAACGATGCGGATATGAAAGCCGACGGCTCCGTGCCCGCGCCCACTCCGGATGCGACGATCATCGCGCCGGAGGAGCCGGGAAAGAAACGCACGAAGGTCACAAAGCGTATAAACGCCGAAACAGCCGAATTGATCGACCAATACAGCGAACGCAGGGAAGAGCCGAAGCTGAGCGATACGCAGAAGCTGCGCGCAAAGCTTGCCGACCGTGCCGAAAATGCCGAGCTGCTCGGTTATCTGGGCGAAGAAAAGCCCGGCAGAAGCGAAAGGGTCGAAAAGCTTTACGATATGATAAACGACGCAAAGACCCGTACGCTTTCGGATGCCGAAAAGCAGCCGCCGTCGGGCTTTGCGGAAAACCGGTTTTCCGACAGTTCCGCCGCCGCGGAGGAGGGGGAATATTCCCAGGAGCAGATGTTCCCGCTGGGGGATACGCTCAATTTTGCGGATAAAAACTCCGAAAAAACAACGCGCTATGACGAAGACTACGCTTCGCTGACCGAACGTGTGAGCGGAAAGGAACTGGATTTTGACGACGGCGAAGCCGAAGGTCAGATAAAGCTTGTCCCGGACGAGGGTTCGCTCGATGTTTACGGCGGCGACCTTGATGAGACGGACATAAACCTCCGCCTTGCCTTTGAAATGATGAAGGATGAGGACGGCAGTCTGAAAAAGCTTGCGGACAAGAGCCGCGAAAAGCTTCGCCGCGAACGCCGGATGCGTTCCTCGGAGCAGGCGGTCGAATATACGGACAGAAGCCGCAATTCGGTTGTCGGCGGCGAGCTGCGCAAGAAAAAACACACCGCCTTTGCAAGGATAATCGTCGTTGCTTTGCTCATGCTCGGCATACTCTTCCTTGAGCTGGCCACAAAGGACAGCTCGCTCCACCCGGATTTTACAAAGCAGGGAAGATACGGCATACTTTACATACTTATAGATCTTCAGATGCTGTTTTTTATCGCGCTGGCGCTGATCGGGCATATCCGTTCCGGGCTGCGCGGGATATTCTCGCTGCGCCTCAATGCGGACAGCCTCCTTGTGATGTCGGTGCTTGCCTCGGCGGCTTATTCGCTTGTCGTGATATTTACCGACCCGCAGGCGGGCGATCTGAAGCTTTATAACCTCCCCGCGGCATTTGCGGGCTTCTGCTCCGCCGTTTCGGCATATCTTGCCGCAAGGCGCGATTACCACTGCTTCCGCATACTTGCCTCCAAACGTCCGAAGTATGTCGCAAGCCCGCTTTCCGGCGGCACGCGTGAGGCGGATGAATTTTATAAATACCTCTTTGAGGACAGCGAGATATATACCGTGAAGCGCGCCGGCTTTGTGGAAGGCTTTTCCGAAAGAACGCAGAAGCGCTCCGGGTTCGAGGATTCCTTCAATTTCCTGCTCCCGGTCATACTTGTCGTCGGCGCAGCGCTTTTCGGCGTGATGAAGTTCTTCGGCAGCGCGACATCCACGGCGTATTGCGCCTTTTCGGTGCTTATCGCCGCAAGCGTCCCCGCAACGGGGTTCTTTATGGTGGTTCTGCCCACCGTTTTCGCAAACCGTGTCGGCGCAAAGCACTCCACCGCCTTTATCGGAAATACCGTCGCGGAGGAATATGCTTCCGCTTCCGTTATTTCATTTGCGGATACGGAGGTTTACCCTGCAAGCCTTGTCAAGATAACCAATATCCGGCTGTATGGCGAAAACCGTATCGACGAGATACTCACCGGGCTTTCCAAGGTGTTTTCCTATGTCGGCGGCCCGCTTGCGAAGGTGCTTTCCTCCACCGTGCCGGAGGGTGCCGAGGCGCCGAAGCTGATACGCGTTATCGAAAGCGCTTCGGACGGGCTCTGTGTCGCGATGGACGGCAGGAATTACTTCCTCGGCAAGCGTTCGTATATGAAACGCTACCGCTTTGAATGCCCCGTGGACGACGGCGACGACGAATACGATAAAAGCGTCGGCTCGGTCATGTATGTCGTTATCGACGAAGGGCTTGCCGCAAAGCTTTATATCCGCTATACCGTCAACCCGCTTTTCGATTCGCTTCTCAAAGATATGTATAAAGCCGGACTCTGCCTCGGTATCAAAACGCTCGACCCGAACATAAACAACGATCTCCTTTCCATGGGGATAAAGTTCCGCAAATGCCCGATATCGGTTCTGCGCGGAGTTTCGCCGGACGATGTTGCGGCGGAGGTCGAACGTGCCGACAGCGGTATAGCCTGCAATTCCACGCTGCATAACTTTCTCAAAATGTTTTCGGTGTGCGATAAGGTCCGCAATGTAACGAAATTCAATGTCGTTATCAGCGTGATAAGCGTCTTTATGTCGTTTATACTCGTCTCCTTCCTTGCCGTGAGCGGCGACATTTCGGCGATAAATTCGCTTTATGCGGTCGCGTTCCAGCTGTTCTGGATGCTCCCGGTGTGGCTTGTTTCGTTTTTTGCGATATAGCAGCGTGCAAAAACACAAAAAATTCGGTGAATTGAACTAAAAAAGCGAATTTCATACTTGATTATTGGTTCTTTGTCCTATATAATAGTGTGATAGGAGAAAATGCACTAATTTTAATCGGAGGATTTTTTCATGGCAAAATTCACTTCTTCGCAAATCAGGAATGTATGCCTTGTCGGCCACAGCGGCGACGGCAAGACATCTCTTGTCGAATCGATGCTTTATCTCGCAAAAGCTATCGACAGACTCGGCAAGCCTTCCGACGGAAATACCGCAAGCGATTTCGATCCGGAAGAGATCAAAAGAGGCTATTCCATCCAGACCTCGCTCGTAAATGTGGAATGGAACGGGAAAAAGATAAATATACTTGACACTCCGGGTATGTTCGATTTCGCAGGCGAAGTCAAGGAGGCGGTTGCGGTCTCCGCAAGCTCGGTCATCGTTGTCGATGCAAAGAGCGGCTGCAAGGTCGGCACGGAGCTCGCATGGGATTATTCCGCCGGCAAGCCCAAGGCGTTCTTTGTAAACAAGGTGGATGACGAAAACTCCAATTTCGAAAACACCTACAACGGCCTGCGCGAAGCTTTCGGCTCGACGGTATGCCCGCTGCTCGTGCCCTTTAACGAAGGCACGGGGAACGTCGGATTTTACGATCTGATCACCGATGAATGCTTCACCTGCGACACAAAGGGTGTTCGTACCGCAGTGGAGCTCCCCGCAAGCTATGCGGATAAAATAAAGGCTTATCAGGCGCAGCTCGATGAATCGCTTGCCGCCACCAGCGATGAGCTTATGGAAAAGGTACTTATACTCGAAGAGCCGCTCACTCATGAAGAAAAGCACGAAGCGCTCAACTCCGGCCTTATCAGCGGCGCTATCGCCCCCGTGTTCTGCGGCAGCGCGATAAAGCTCGCCGGGATCAGGTACTTCCTTGATATAGTTGCCGCTGCGTTCGTTTCGCCGCTCGAATCCATGAAGGATGCCGACGAAAACGGCGACACCGCACTCTTTGTATTCAAGACTCTTGCCGATAACTTCGGCAAAAAGGTCTTCTTCAAGGTCATGAACGGCACTTTGAAGAAGGATCAGGTTCTGAATAACCTTACAACCGGCCAGCAGGAAAAGATCGCGCGTATCTGCACCTGCGTCGGCAAAAAGGAAGCCGAAGTCGACGAGCTCTGCACCGGCGATATCGGCTATACCGTAAAGCTGGTCAATACCAACATAAACGATACCCTCGCTTCCGGCAGCATCACGGAAGAATATCCGAAGATCGAATTCCCGAAGCCCTATTACACGATGGCGATCCGCCTGCTTTCCAAGAACGACGAGGACAAGATATCCTCCGGTATCGCAAAGCTTCTGGATGAGGATAAAACGCTCGGTTATCTTAACAATGCCGAAACCAAGGAAATGACGGTTTCCGGCTTGGGCGACATTCACCTCGATGTGATGTGCGCCAAGCTGAAGAGCCGTTACGGCACCGCTATTGAGCTTCAGGAACCGAAGATAGCCTACCGCGAAACGATCAAAAAATCCGTGCAGGTTCAGGGCAAGCATAAAAAGCAGTCCGGCGGTTCGGGTCAGTACGGCGATGTCCGCATAACCTTCTCGCCCGGCGAAGCCGAAGGGCTTACCTTCACGCAGAGCGTTGTCGGCGGCAACGTACCGAAGAACTATTATCCCGCTGTCGAAAAGGGTCTGCTCGAAGCGATGCAGAAGGGTGTTCTCGCCGGATTCCCGGTCGTCAACCTTGCCGCCGATCTGTACGACGGCTCCTACCACCCTGTCGATTCCAACGAAATTTCCTTCAAGCTCGCCGCAAAGCTGGCTTATAAAGAAGGGCTTCCCAAGGCAAACCCCGTCATTCTCGAACCGGTCGGCTATCTTAAATGCACCATACCCACCTCCTTCTCCGGCGATATCATGGGCGACGTTTCCAAGCGCCGCGGCAGGATCATGGGCATGAGCGAGAGCAGCCGCAAGGGCTACACCGTTATCGAAGCCGAGATCCCCTGCGCGGAAATGACAGTTTACGCCATTCAGCTCCGTGCGATGACACAGGGCCGCGGCAGCTATACCTTCGATTTCGTAAGGTATGAAGAAGCTCCCGCCGAGGTCGCACAGAAGGTCATTGCCGAGGCAAAGAACAACGAGGAAGAATAATCCGCCCGTTTTACGCAAAAACCCGAAACTCTAAAAGTGAGGCAAAGAATATGAAAATCAAAAAAAGCTCCGCGGCACGCCGCGTACTTGCAATGCTCGTTATCGCAATGGCGGCATGCATGATCCTTGCTGCCTGCGTCGATGTCGACAGCAGCGGCGATCTGCTCGAAAGCGGGAATGTCAGCCTGAACGAGAGCAGCCGGAATGTCGATTCCAGCTCCGAAGAAGTCACCGGGGCCGAAGGATACACCGCTACTCCGGTCGTCAGGCAGTGTGTCAATATCACACCGGATGTTGTCGCTCTTATCGGCGAATGCGAGGAAGGCTCCGTGATAACCGTTACCGGCGGTAAGGAGGATGTCACGACAGAATCGCGCGGGAACTATTTCATTATTCAGACCGAGCTCAAGAGTAAAAACAACCTTCTGAAGGTAAGCGCCCTTGTCGAGGGCAAAAAGCAATCCGAGGAACGTGAATACGTTGCATACTATAACGCAACAGCGGATACGAGGCTCGACGGCAACAGTGTTTCCGTTGGCGTGAATTCCCGCCTCTTCTTCGATAAAATGCTTGATGATGCTTCCGGCAAGAACCTTTATACCGCTTCCGGCGTTACGGCTATACGCAACTTCGTTTCGGATACCGTCAACGGCTACAACGAACGTGCAAAGGGCCAGGAAGTAGAGATAATTTATGCGCTTATCCCCGATGTAACAACGATCTACCCCGGAATATTCCCGGACGGAGCGGTCGAGCACACCAATACTACCATTTACGATCAGGTGTTGAAGGCGCTGACCGAAACCCGTGCGACCGTTGTCGATATGCGTGCCGTGTTCAGTGCGCTTATCGAGCAGAACGATGAAACGCTTGCCGCTTACGGCGGTCTTTACCGTGTGAACGACAGCAACCTCACCGATTATGCGGGTTACCTTACCTATGCCGAGATCATGAAAGCCGTTGCAAAGCGTTTTCCGGATGCGGCTCCCCGCGCTCTCGAGGAATTCGAAAGCCAGAAGGTCACCTCCTTCGGCGGCAACCTTATCAGCTACCGCGGTATCGAAAGCGGCTTGGTTTATGAAGAGCTTACGCTTCTCAAACCGAAGTTCACGCTCAACCTCGGTACAAACGGTGCGGGTTCCTCCACGCTCACCGCGCTTCGCAAGTATATCGACAAGGATAACGGCGATTACGGCTTCTTTATCACCGACAACGATACCGATAATATCAACGGTATCGCCGAAAGATGGCTTATCGATACCGCAAGAACCGATGTTAAGCTTCCCAACGCGATGATCTACCGCGATGAAGGCTCCTATACCTTCTCGGATATCCTTGCGGAACGGTTCGATAAATCCCTGCTCGGCAAGAGCGGCGATTTCATTGTCAACCTTTCCAACAGTATCCTTTACAGGGCGGAGGATAAGAATGTTGTAGATTACATAATCGTAATTCTTTCCGAATCCAATATGGAAAACGCATTCTCGCTCGCCTTCGGGGAATAATCAGGCAAAAACCATACAACGGAATAAATCCGGCTTTCCGCGCATAAAATATAACGATATAAAATACCGGGATGTTTGTGTAATGAAGAGCTTTAAGATTTGTATCCCATTGTTTCTGGCAGCAGTAATATTGATGTGCCCGCTTTGCGGGTATTGCGAAAGCGCGGCTCCCGCACAGGGCGCCGTGCTTTCTGCGCTTTCGGACGGCAACAACGAAACATTTATAACAGCTGCGGAGCTGACACTTGGTCAGAGCGGGGCGGACGGTGTGTATATCGTGTTCCGCAGGAAGGCGGCGGCGTATACCGTTTTTTCATCCGCGGGCGAGGTGCGTGTGGATAACGGGTTCCTCCACAGCCTTGCGCGGCTTCCCGCCGGCTGCGACGAGCAGGGCTTGCGCATTGTTTTCGATTCGGAGACAGAGGTGAGTGAGGCACGCGCCTTTTCCGGCAAGACACCCGAATGGGCGCAGGATTGGCAAAGCAACGACGGCGATGCCGATCTGCTGCTGCTTTCCACACATTCGGATGACGAGCACCTCTTTTTTGCCGGGCTTCTGCCTTACTATGCCGCCGGACGGGGGTATCGCATTCAGGTCGCATATTTCACGAACAACGGCGAAAACCACACGCGTGACCACGAGGTTCTGGACGGGCTTTGGAAGGTCGGCGTGAGAAGGTACCCGGTTTTCGGCGATTTTTCGGACACCTGGGCGGAAAATTACGGCGAGGCGGAGAAGAATCTGAAAGCCGAGGGCTACACCTATTCCTCCGCGGCGGAATACTGCGCCGGACTTTTGCGGCGGTTTCGGCCGCTTGTTGCCGTCGGGCACGATCTCGGCGGTGAGTACGGTCACGGTCAGCATTGCCTGAGCTCCGCGGCGCTTTGCGATGCGATTGCCCTCGCGGCGGAGGAGCACGCCGGGGGATATCCGGCGTGGCAGGTGAAGAAGCTTTATCTGCATTTGTACACGCAGAATAGGATACACATGGATTGGGATATCCCGCTTGCGGCGTTCGGCGGCAAAACGGCGTTCGGCGTTTCGCAGGATGGCTTTGCCTGCCACAAATCGCAGCAGTGGACATGGTTTCGCAGGTGGATGTTCGGGCGCAACGGCAGACTTGCAAGGGCATCCGAGATCACCGTATATTCCCCGTGCGATTATGGGCTGTATTACAGTGCCGTCGGTGCGGACGAGATGAAAAACGATATGTTCGAAAACCTTTTCGATTATATCCCCTATACCCGCCTGCGCGGCGCTTTTTCCAAAACGCGCGGCAATACCGTATATTCCCTCATATAAAAGCATTTTTTGCGGCAGACCTTTGCCGCCTTCTTTTCTTCACATGCACGCTGTCCGTACATTTCATCATTTTCATGATGTCGATTACTTTCTTCAAATAAGCGAGGTCAGTCTGATTAGCTTCTACTTTCGGGCCATAAATTCCTTGCAGTGATTCACAATCAGCAGTACCACTATTGATAAAC
>USHI01000021.1 GCA_900554405.1 uncultured Eubacteriales bacterium
CCCGATATATTTACGTCTGCCTCAGGCGGAACGCGAACGTCTTGAAAGAGAAAGAGAGGAAACAAAATGATAGCACTCGGCTGCGACCACGGCGGGCGCGAGATCAAGAACGCCATTATCGAATATCTCAAACAGAAGGGGATCGAATATACCGACTGCGGCACCTATACCGCTGAATCGGTGGATTACCCCGTTTACGCAAAGAAGGTATGTGCGGAAATCACTTCCGGCAGATGCACCGCAGGCATACTCTGCTGCGGCACCGGCATCGGTATGTCCATCGCGGCGAACAAGATCCGCGGGATAAGGGCCGCGGTGCTTTCGGATGAATTTTCCGCAGAGATGACACGTCGCCACAACAACGCAAACGTGCTCTGCCTCGGCGGCAGGGTGATCGACAGCGCAAAAGCGGTGAAGCTTGCCGATATATTCCTGAACGCTCCGTTTGAAGGCGGCAGGCATGAAAAGCGCGTCGCCATGCTGGAAGATTAAAGCTTTTTGCTTGCGGAATACAAAAAATGCACCGTTTTTTGCGGATAATCGGATAAAAGACCTTGACACGGCGGTATCGTTCTGTTATAATGAGCTTACCTCTGTTGTGCGAGGTCTTTTTGTTATGTTTGCGGTCAGTCGATTTCCGCCGCAGGCAGCAAAAGCCGCCGCCGTATCAGAGGGAGGTAACATGAATATGGAGGTGCCGAAAAAGAATGAAAGAAAAAAGGGTAAAGGTTACTCTCGTTTGCACTGAATGCAAGCAAAGGAACTATGACACGGCAAAGAACAAGAGCAATACCCCCGATCGTCTCGAAATGAACAAGTATTGCCGTTTCTGCCGCAAGCATACTCTTCACAAGGAAAGCAAATAAGGAGGGCGTCATGAAGAGAATAACGATCAGATCGCTTTCCGTACTGCTCGCCCTGCTCATCGCACTGACTCTTTCCGTTTGCGCTCTCGCGGACGGCGAATCCTCGGATACGGCAGAGGAATCCTCCGAAGCGGAATCTTCCGCCGCGGAATCCTCCGAAGCACAATCCAAGGACGAATCCTCCGCAGCCGATTCAAGCACCGCGGAATCCTCCTCGGAAGCCGAATCGAGCGTTGCGGAATCCTCTTCCGCCGCAGCGGACGAGACCGAATCCGCTTCGAGCTTCCCCTGGGCAAGAGTCATCACTCTCATCGTGATCGTCGCGCTTATCGCCGCAGCGATTATTCTTTCCAAAACGCAGACCGCGCTCGGGCAGAAGATCGCAAAATTCTTCCGCGATTATAAGAGCGAAGTTCAGAAGATCGTCTGGTTCTCCTTCAAGGATACAATGAAGGCGACCGGCGTTGTTCTGGTAACGATCCTCGTTTTCGCAGTTGTTATCGGTCTGCTTGACTTCGGATTCACCGAAATCATCAAGCTGCTTGCGAACATCACTAAATAAAAAGGAACGGTCAGCTATGAGTTTACCCCAGGAAAGCACTCCGATGTGGTACATCGTCCACACCTACACGGGTTACGAAAACAAAGTCGCGGCTAATCTCGAAAAAATCGTTGAAAACCGCGGGCTGGAAAAACTTATCCTTGAGGTAAGCGTACCTGTCGAAAAGGTCACGGAGACCACCGAAAAGGGTGAAAAGGAAATCGAAAGAAAGCTGTTCCCCAGCTATGTGCTCGTCAAAATGGTCATGAACGACGAAACATGGCACATCGTCCGCAACACGACCGGCGTTACCGGCTTTGTCGGACCGGGATCGCGCCCCGTGGCGCTCACTCCGGACGAAGTCGAACGTATCGGTGTTGAGGTCAGAACCATCGAGATCAAATTTGCCGTGGGCGACAGTGTCCGCATCACCGACGGGCCTCTTGCGGGCTTTGTCGCGATAGTGGATGAAATATCCCCCGACAAAAAGAAGGTCAGCGTTACCGCTTCCCTGTTCGGCAGAGAAACAAAGGTCGAGCTGAACAGCAATCAGGTCGCGGCTGTCGAGAGCTGACACAAACGCTTTCGCAGCGGTAATTGCCAATCGCAGCGGAAGGCTTCGCGCGCAAAAGCAAGCACGAAGGAAAGTGGGAGGGACAAGATCCCGAAATTAAATTACCACATGGAGGTGTATATCTGAAATGGCAAAAAAAGTAGTAGGCTATATCAAGCTTCAAATCCCCGCAGGTAAAGCTACCCCGCAGCCGCCGATCGGCCCTGCCCTCGGTCAGTACGGTGTTGCTATCCCTATGTTCACCAAAGAGTTCAACGAACGCACCAAAAATGACATCGGTCTTATAATCCCGGTCGTTATCACCGTTTATGCGGACCGTTCGTTCAGCTTTATCACCAAGCCTCCCCCCGCAGCCGTTCTTATAAAGAAGGCGTGCGGTATCGAGAAGGGCTCCGGCGTTCCCCAGTCCAACAAGGTCGCACAGATCACGAAGGAACAGATCAGAAAGATCGCCGAAACCAAAATGCCCGACCTTAACGCCGCAAGCGTGGAATCCGCGATGAGCATGATCGCCGGCACCGCCCGCAGCATGGGCGTTGTAGTCGTTGACTGAGGAGGGCTTTTAAGATGAAAAGAGGAAAGAATTACAAGGCAGCCGTAGCTGCCATCGACAAGAGCAGGCTTTATGACAGCAACGAGGCACTCGGCCTTGTCTGCGACCTTTCCAAAGCCAAGTTCGATGAAACGGTAGAAGTCCATGTCCGCTTGGGTGTCGACTCGCGCCATGCAGACCAGCAGGTCCGCGGCGCCGTTGTACTTCCCAACGGTACCGGTAAAACCGTCCGTACCCTTGTTTTCGCCAAGGGCGACAAAGCCAAGGCAGCCGAAGAGGCAGGCGCGGATTACGTCGGCGCAGAGGATTACGTCCAGAAGATCCAGCACGAAAACTGGTTTGATTTCGACGTGATCATTGCTTCCCCGGACATGATGGGTATGATCGGTCGTCTGGGTAAGATACTCGGCCCGAAAGGCCTCATGCCGAACCCCAAGGCGGGCACCGTTACCCCGGATGTCGCAAAGGCTGTCACCGAAGCAAAAGCCGGTAAGATCGAGTACCGTCTCGACAAGACCAACATCATTCACTGCCCGATCGGCAAAGTCAGCTTCGGCGGTGAAAAGCTTGCCGAAAACTTTGATACCCTTCTCGGCGCTATCATAAAGGCAAAGCCTGCCGCAGCAAAGGGTCAGTATATCAAGTCCTGCGTCGTCACTTCCACCATGGGCCCCGGGCTCAAGGTCAATGCGGCGAAGCTCGGCAACTAAAAACAGAAAAACTATTGACAAACCCGTTTTCGGGTGGTATAATCAATAGGTCGAATTTCCAAAGACAGTAGGCACATCGGGTTCAAAGGTCAGCAGACCGCCTGCCGAGGAGTAATTCGGTTAAGTATCTATATGCTTTTCCGCGCTCCTTTGCAGATATCTGTGAAGGAGCTTTTTTTACCCCTTCCCCGCCCGGTGCGCAAATAAATACGGAGGTGTACAATTTGGCAAACGCAACCATTCTCGAACAGAAGCAAAAGATCGTTTCCGACCTTGCCGAGAGAATGAAAAACGCTTCCTCCGGCATTGTCGTCAACTATCAGGGCATAAACGTTGAAGACGACACGAAGCTCCGCGAAGAGCTCCGCAAAGCCGGTGTTCGTTACGAAGTTGTTAAAAACACCCTTACTTCCAAGGCGTGCGATATAATCGGCTTCGAAAAGATCAAGGAATCGCTTTCCGGCATGACGGCTCTCGCTACCAGCGAAACCGATCCCGTTGCTCCCGCAAAGATCCTCGCCGCATACGCAAAGGATCACGAAAACTTTGTTCTTAAAGCAGGCTTTGTCGACGGAGAATTCCTCGATGAAGCAGGCGTAAAGGAACTCGCCGATACTCCTTCCAAGGAAGTCCTTATCGGTCGCCTTATGGGTTCTCTCCAGTCCTCGCTGTATGGCTTCGCTTATGCGATCCAGGCCATCATCGACAAGCAGGAAGGCCCGTCCGAAGAAGCTGCTCCCGCAGAGGAAGCCGCTCCCGCAGAGTAATTCAACACAACTAAAATACGGAGGAAAATCAAAATGGAAAAACTCAATCAGATTCTTGACCTCATCGACGGTCTTACCATTCTCGAACTCAAAGATCTCGTAAAAGCACTCGAAGAAAAGTACGGTGTTTCCGCTGCTCCCGTTGCAGTTGCAGCCGCTCCCGGCGCCGCTGTTGCCGAAGTTGAAGAAAAGACCGAATTCGATGTCGAACTCACCTCTTACGACGAAGCTGCCAAGCTCAAAGTTATCAAGGCCGTCAAGGAAATCACCGGCCTCGGTCTCGGCGAAGCAAAGGAAATCGTCGTCGGCGCTCCCAAAATGGTCAAGACCGGCGTTTCCAAGGAAGAAGCCGATTCTCTCAAGACTCAGCTCGAAGAGGCCGGCGCAAAAGTCACCATCAAATAAGCATTTTCGGAACATATCCGGAGGGAGAGAAGCACAAAACGCTTCTCTCTCTTTTTTTGCGCAAAAAAGCGGGCACCTTTTCGGTGCCCGCCGATTTGCGGATATTTCAAGCGTTTACTTTTGCTTTTTTCAGCTTGCTTTCCGCCTTCATGCGCCGCTCTTTGTTGAGTATGCGCTTGCGGAGACGGATGGACTTAGGCGTTACTTCAATCAGCTCGTCATCCGCGATAAATTCGATAGCCTCTTCCAGCGAGAAGATTATCGGCGGAGTAAGTATAAGCTTTTCATCCGCACCGGAGGAGCGTATCGCGGTAAGATGCTTCTGTTTGCAGGGGTTTATCGCAATGTCCTCGTTTTTCGGGTTGATACCGACGATCATCCCCTCGTATACCTTCACGCCGGGGCCGACAAACAGGTTGCCGCGTTCCTGCGAATTGTAGCAGCCGTAGGAGGTGGTTTCGCCGTCCTCGCTTGCGACGAGCGAACCGGTAAAGCGCACCTGGATATCGCCCTTGTAGGGCTTGTAGCCGTCGAATACCGAATTGAGTATCCCGTCGCCCCGGGTCTGGGACATGAACATACTGCGGTAGCCGAGCAGGCAGCGCGCGGGAATGGAATATTCAATGCGCGTTCTCGTGCCGGCGGTGTTGGGGTTCATGGATAAGAGCTCGCCCTTGCGCCTCCCGAGCTCCTCGATAACGGTTCCGATGTAATCGTTGGGGACGTCGGCATCCACAAGCTCAAACGGTTCGCATTTAACGCCGTCGATTTCCTTGTAAAGCACGCGGGGGGTGGAGCAGCAAAGCTCGAATCCTTCGCGGCGCATGGTTTCGATAAGTATGGAAAGGTGCATTTCGCCGCGGCCCGCGACCTTGAAGCAATCGGTGGATTCGCCGTCGCTCACGCGGAGCGAAACGTCCTTCAAAAGCTCCTTATACAGCCTGTCGCGGAGCTGGCGGGATGTGACAAACTTCCCCTCCCTGCCGGCAAACGGGGAATCGTTTACGGAAAATGTCATTTCCATTGTAGGTTCGCCGACCTTGATAAATTCGATCGGTTCGGGGCAATCGACGGCAGTGACGGTATCGCCGATCGTTATCGCCTCCGCGCCGGAAAAGCAGACTATATCGCCCATATAGGCAGACTGGACGGGAACACGGTTTAACCCGTCGATCTGATAAAGCGAAACGATCTTTGTCTTTTTGGGAGCTTCGGTGGAGTGGAAGTTGGTTATAAGAACCTCCTGCCCCTGTTTTATGGAGCCGCGCTCGATCCTGCCTATACCGATCCTGCCGACATATTCGTTATAGTCGATCGAGGAAACAAGAAGCTGAAGCGGTGCTTCGGGATCGCCCTCCGGCGCGGGAATATGTTCGAGTATCGCATCGAAAAGCGGGCGAAGGTCGGTACCCTTTTCGTAAGGAGATATGGAAGCGGTGCCGTCACGGCCGGAACAGAAAAGAGTGGGGCTTTCGAGCTGTTCGTCATTGGCATCGAGGTCGATAAGGAGTTCGAGTATTTCATCCATGACCTCGTTTATGCGCGCATCTGCGCGGTCGATCTTGTTGACAACCACAATGACCTTGTGGTTCAGCTCCAGAGCCTTTTGAAGCACAAAGCGCGTCTGGGGCATGGGTCCCTCCGCGGCATCAACGAGGAGAATTACGCCGTTGACCATTTTGAGTATACGCTCAACCTCGCCGCTGAAATCGGCGTGCCCGGGGGTATCGATAATGTTTATCTTTACGTCCTTGTAGTGGATCGCCGTGTTTTTGGCAAGTATGGTTATGCCGCGTTCGCGTTCGAGCGCGTTGTTGTCCATGACACGGTCCTCCGTGACCTGGTTTTCGCGGAACACGCCGCCCTGTTTGAGCATTTCATCGACAAGCGTCGTTTTGCCGTGGTCGACATGCGCGATAATGGCGATATTTCTTAAATCTTCTCTTACCACTTCAGTTATCTCCGGATATATAAAATTTTGGAATTCCTATTTCATTCAGTGCTTTTCGGTTTTTTCAACGGCGGTGCAGATTGCAGGGGAAACAAGGACCGTCGTCGCGAGCTCGAACAGGAAGTTGACCCCGACAAGCCCGAGGATCACGAAGCTGAAAGCGTTACTCCCGCCCGCCGCTTCATAAAGATTTTCGCGGAAGAGTGTCGAATACCCGAGCACGAACAGCAGTGTGTTGAAAAACGGCGCTGAAGCCGCGGTGATCACATAACGCAGAACGCGCCCGGTTTTTTTACCGAGCAGATCCGCAACAATGCCGACAAGCAGCCCGGCAAGCGCGCCGCGCACGGCGGAAACGACAAACGTGAAGAAGGGATTGACCTGTAGAAGCACCGCGCCGCCGGTGTCGATCCCGAAAAGGCACTGGGCAAAGACCGTAAGCCCGAAAACGCCGCCGATGATCGCGCCGCCCTTTTTTCCGCAGAATACCGCCGCGACAACGACCGGCACCATAGCGAACGAAAAGCGGAACTGACCGACCGCCGGAATGACGGCGGCAAGCATCTGGAGCACAAATGTCACAGCGGAAAGCAGGGCAAGAAAGACAAGCTGTCTTTTATTTGTTTTCATAATGGTACCTCCGTTGCGGTGTCCCCGCAGAGCGCATACCGCACCTTCATATAATACCATATTATACACAAAAATTCCCGTGTTGCAATGTGCAGAATAAATAATTTTTCGTGTTCCGCCATTTTTCCCTTTATTTTATCGTACAATAGTGGTATAATGATCGGGAAAATGCAAGTCGCAGCTACGGAGGGAAACCGTTTTGGGGATAAAAGATCTTAAAAAAGGCGCGCGCCTTTATTTTTTGGGCATCGGCGGGGTGAGTATGTCCGCCATTGCAACGATACTTTCCGCACGCGGGTATACCGTTGCGGGGTACGACCGCGCATCCTCGCCGGCAACGGATGCACTGCGCGAAAAAGGCATCGACGTCAGCTTTGATTTCGACCCTGCCGTTCTTTCCGCGTTTGATGCCGTTGTTTATTCGGCGGCATTCGGAAGCGATCACCCGGTGATGAAGCAGACAGCGGCAACAGGGATCCCGCTTATTTCGCGGGCGGAAATGCTCGGCCATGTCGCGGAGCACCACGCAAATTCGGTCGCCGTCGCGGGGACACACGGTAAATCCACCACAAGCGGTATGCTCGGTCACATTTTTCTGAACGCATCCGGCTGCGACCCGACGGTAATTGTCGGTGCGACAATGCGCGACGTGAATTCCGCATACCGTATCGGCAGCGACGAAAATTTCATTTATGAGGCGTGCGAGTACAAAGACAGCTTCCTTTCCTTTTTTCCGCACGCATCCGTCGTACTCAACATATCGCTCGATCACACCGATTATTTCAAGAGCATGGAACAGCTTTGCTCCTCCTTCACCCGCTTCATGAACAATTGCGACGAAAGCGGATATGCTCTTTATAACCTCGATTGCGAAAACTGCATACGCGCCGCCGACGGCGTTACAAGGCAAAAGATAACGTTCAGCGCCGCGGGAAACGAAAAAGCCGATTACCGCGCCGAAAATATCACCGAACGCAAAGGGCTTTATGAATACGACCTCTTCCGCGGGAATGAATTCATCGTGCATATTTCGCTTTCCGTGCCGGGGGCGCACAATGTATCCGATTCGCTTGCCGCCGCCGCCGTATGCGACATAAGCGGGATATCACCGCAGGATATCGCAAGCGGTATAAAAAGCTTTTACGGCGTGGGCAGGCGCTTTGAACGTGTGGGCGAAGCGAATGGTGCGGCGGTTTACGACGATTACGCCCACCACCCGGATGAAATCAAAGCTACGCTTGCCGCCGCACGTCAGCTTGCGGGGGCAGCAGGGCGCGTGATATGCGTTTTTCAGCCCCACAATTATTCACGCCTGCACGACCTGTACGCCGAGTTCACAAAAGCATTTGCGGATGCGGATAAGCTGTATCTCTGCCCGCTTTATGCCGCACGCGGAACCTGCGGCAGCGACGTTTCCTCCGAAACGCTTGCGCGCGACACCGGCGGCATATACTGCGATTCTTTCGAAAAGGCAAAGAAAGCCGTCATGAGTTCCGCACATAGCGGCGATATAGTGATGATAATGGGCGCCGGGGACATATACAGGCTTTCGGAAAGCTTTATGTGACGACATTTTTCGCACAAAAGCAAAAAAAGGCTTGACAAAGCCCCCAAAATGTTATATAGTAGGTTGTTCGATTTTTTACGGAATATTTTGGAGGTGGAATAAATGGCAAAGTGTTCGGTTTGCGGAAAGGGCGTTACCTTCGGTTGCAACGTTTCCCATTCCCACAGGAGAACCAACAGGAGCTGGAAGCCCAACATCAGGAAGGTAAAAGCCAACCTTAACGGCACCGTGAAGCATGTTTATGTTTGCTCCCGTTGCCTCAGAAGCGGCAAGGTCACCCGCGCTGTCTGATAATCGGCAAAGCAGAAAAGCAGTCGCTCGTTGCGGCTGCTTTTGTTTTTTTTTCGTTCTACCGCCCCGTGCCGGCTGCGGAATGCGCGGCAAGGTATTGCTCCAGCGTAAGCCGGTAATGTGCGATACTGCGCAGCACGCCCTTGATCTCCATTTCGTTTTCGCAGACCCTTTCGAGCCCGTAGCCGACGCGTTCCGCCAGCCTGCGGGAGGGGATGTTTTCGGCAATGATGCGCAGGCGCGCCTCGCACAGGCCGAGCGTTTCGAAGGCAAGGGCGGTAACGGCGGAGAGAGCCTCCGTCATATACCCCTTTCCCTGCTCCCACGGGGCAAGGACATAGCCTATCTCGCACCATTCGTTTTCACTGTCGATATAGGCGAATCCGCAGGTGCCGATCATTCTGCCGTCCGACTTTTTTGCGACGGTCCAATCACAGTAAAGCCCGCGTCGACAGCGCTTTTGCAGCGATTCTATATACCCCTCTGTCTGAAACCTGTTTATATGCGGCTCCCACAGCAGATAACGGCAGACCTCCGGCAGTGATGCATAGGCATACATATCGTCGGTATCGGATAATTCCGGTTCCCGCACAAGCAGGCGCTTTGTTTCCAGCGGAAGCGATTTCATGAGTTTTTTTCGTACAGATCGTTCGTTCATGGCAATTTCTCCGTTTGATTATGATATCACCGTCGGCGCGGTTTTTCAAGCTGTATGCACCGCCGCACGGCAAAAAATTTTTTAACCTTCCCCGCCGCTTCAATTGCTATATTTGCCTTGACATAACGGCGTTCGGGATGTATAATGACAATGTGCATAAATACTTGGCTATTAGGAGGACTCGCCTTATGAAAAAAGGCATCTTGTGTATTCTTTTGTCGGTGATAATGCTTTTGCCGGTGCTCACTTCCTGCCAGCAGGAAGCCGATTTCACCGAAAAAGCGGCAAGCGTCTACACACTTTACACCATCGTCGACGAAAGTACCACCAAAGAGGATATAATCAACGTTGAGCTCGCACTCAACCGTATTATATATTACCGCCTTAACATGATCCTCAAGCTCGAGGCGGTCACCGAGGCCGAATACGACGATCTTATCGCAAAGCGCTTTGAAGAGCTCCAACAGATCGAGGATGACAAAAAGATCAAAAAGGACGAATCGAGCAAAGCCAACACTCTCTTCTCCAACGGGGGCGATAATTCCGAAGAAGAGATCATGACCGGCGACAGGATACTCAGCCTTCTTTCCGACGGGCAGGATATCCCGCTCAAAAATCCGCGGCTTGATATATTCCTCGTGCGCGGGTACGACAACTATTATGAGCTTGCCACCAACGACAAGCTTGCCGCGCTTGATGAAAAGCTGAACAACGAAGCCAAATCACTCAAGTCCTCCATACACTCCACACTGTTCACGGCAGCAAAGGTCAACAACAAGACATACGGTGTCCCCGTCAATAATGCGATCGGTAATTACACCTACCTTGTTTTCGATAAGGAACTGCTCGAAAAATACGGTGTCGACCCCAACACCATCAAATCGATGGAGGACCTCAACGACTATCTGCGCGAAGTGAAGAGCGGCGAAAAGAATGTTATCCCGCTTAAAAACACCTACCCCTCCGCAAGCATAGATTTCCTTTCCCGCGACGGCTTCCCCGCCATCGTCACCTCCACCAAATCTATCGTTTCCGCTTATGACAACGATGCTTTCAATTCCTACATTTCCATGATAACCCGCTATAAGGCGCTCGGTTATTTCGAAAGCGAGGAAGAAACGGACGATCCTGTCTGTGCGGTCAGCATTGAAAGCGGCAATATCGATGATATCAAAGCGGAATACGAAAAGAGCGGCAGAGAATGCGTTTACTCGCTCTATTCCAACCCTATCGCCACCAACGAAAACGCGATCAGCAACATTTTCTGCATTTCCAAATTCGTCGTTTCCAACGAACTTACCGATGTTGTCAAGCTCATCACCGCGCTCAACACCGATGAGCAGCTCATGAACATTCTCGCCTACGGCGTGGAAAACGTCAACTACACCCTCAACGAAAAGAAGCAGGTCGTTCCGCTTCGCGGCAACACATACAGCATCAAACCGGAATACACCGGCAACTGCTTCCTCACCTACACACTTGCAACGGAAGATCCGGACAAATGGGTCAAAGCGGTCAAGCAGAACCAGGATGCAAGGCTTTCGCCTTCCGTCGGCTTCACCTCCTCCATTGCTTCCTATGTTTACACGGTAACGGCTGAAAACGCAACCGAAGAACACCCCGCGGGCAGCGAAGTCACGGTTTACGAACCGGATTATATCGAAATAATCAACGGCATTGTCGAAAAATACTACCCCGCACTGATGGACGGCACGGCGCTCACCATCGATCACGCCGAAATGTACGCACAGGCGCAGGAAGCCGCTTACGCCGCTATCCGTGCAGAGGTCGAAAAATATTATATCGAATACAGGCTCAATCCCACATATATCCAGAGCATACGCGAAGCGTTTATTGCACGCAACGGGGCTCAGATCAGAGCGGATGCCACTGCATCCGCCATGGAAACCATCAATTACAATGTCCGCCGCAAGCTGAGAAACGAATACAGCAAGCAGTGGATGGATGAATTCAAGAAAGCAAATCCGGACGCAAGCGAAAACGATGCATATGCCTATGTCGAAACGAAGCTCACGGATGAATTCGTCGCGGAGCATCTGAACGACTACTTCTCCGAAGAAGATATCCAGACCAATATCGACACGGAATACAAAAACCTCCTTTCGGAGCGTCTGGAAGCCAGCCTGAGCAACGCTTACGATACCCCCGCTTATATAGCGCTCAAGAACCGCACGCTCAATTCCGAGGAATTCAAAAAAGAGCTCGAGACACGCGAACGGTTTGACGGTCCCGTCAACACCGACAAGGAATTCGACAGGCTCATCACCGAAGAGATCAAGAAGTACACCGGCGCGATGATCGAGAAAATGAACACCGCGATCGAAGAAGCAATAACCGGATTCGTGACCGAAAACAAGGATCTCCTCGGCAAGGACGAAAACGAGTTTTACTACGAGCTCGGCTATTACAACCGCACCGAAAAGCAATACGGCGAGGATGAAAGCCAGCCCGTCGATGATAACGGCGACCCGATAATCGAATACGAGTATTCCCCGAAATACGAAACCGCATTCGAATACGTTCTCCAGGAAAAGATCACGAACGTATATTACAAGATATTCGGCACGCCCGACGGCAACTGATTATCACAAACAAAACGCAAAACAGGTACACGGCAAAACGTGTACCTGTTTTTTTCTGCCATAAACAGCAAAAAGCCGCCCGGGCGGGCGGCCTTTTGCCTGAAAGGAAAACTGTTTTTCAATAGGGGGGGGATAACATGAAAAACTGTAAGAGGAGAATCTTTGATGTACCTTACGCTTATCATTATATCCCGAATGCTTAAAGCAAGCTTTAATGCCAAAAAAAAACTTTCAGCCCCCGAAAATTATCCGGAGCAGATACAGCACAAGCGCGATAAACACCCCGCCGGCCAAAAGCCGTGGCACGAGCATCATATTGCGGCGCGCGCGGCGTTTTTCCGCCTCCGTGACATTGTGCATAGCTTTTTCGTAAGCTTCGATCTTGGCGCGGGCTTCGGCTTCTGTTTCCATAAACCTGTTTTGCCTGAAATCGGTTTTATCGTGCAGTGTCACCTCACGCGGGTCGGCAACAAGCCGCTTCTTTTCCTCGCCGACGCCTCCTGCCCGCCTCTCGCGAAGGCTCCCGGAGACGTGCTTCTGGATGTGCCCTGCTCAGGGCTCGGCGTGCTCGCGAGGCGTCCTGACATACGCAGAAGAAAGCAGGACTTTGCCGCGTACGCGGCGCTGCAGGAGCGCATTCTGGCAAAGGCCGCGGCCCTTTCCGGAAAGGGCGCTTCTCTCTTTTATATGACCTGCACCGTGAACCGCGCGGAAAACGAGGACGTGGTCAGAAAGGCCGAGAGTGAGGGCCTCTGCCGTATCGAGGCGGAGTGGAAAACGCCCGTGGATTCGCCCCTGGAGGGCATGTACGGAGCCAGGCTGACCGTTATCTAGGCGTTGTTCCCTTTTTCCCCGACTGTTCCGTCCGCACCGGATTCCGTTCCGGCTTCTTCAGCCCGGCCATCGAGTCCGAGTGTCGAGAGAATGCGCAGAAGCTCCTCCTCGCTTTTGTAGGCGAGGCTCACGCGTCCCTTCTGGGGCGTACCGGAAATCCGGGTGCGGCAGTGCAGG
>USHI01000022.1 GCA_900554405.1 uncultured Eubacteriales bacterium
CCGCCTGCCCAGCCCCGCAAGCGGAAGCCCGCGTTCCGATGCAAGCGCAGTTTCGGAATCCGAAAGCCCACCCTCCGGGCCGATCAGAAAGCCTATGCTTTCCGGGCGGCTGCCCTCGATTATCCCGCGCAGGGGGCGGGTGCCATCGCCCTCGTAGCATATAAAGCCCAGCCCGCAGGCGGCAAGCTCCGCAACCGCTTCGCGGTAGCTGATCAGCCCGCACACCGGCGGTACGGACGCGCGCCCGCACTGCGCCGCCGCGGATTCGCTTATACGGTTCAGCCGTTCCAGCCGTTTGGCAAAGGATTTCCCGTCCGGACGGGCGACACAACGTTCGCTTATCACGGCGACAATGCGCGTAGCCCCGAGCTCAACCGCGCGGCGGACAAGATCATCCGTTTTTTCGCCCTTCGGGAGGCACTGGTAAAGCGTTACCGGGCATACCGGCTCGGCATCGCGCACACGCGGCTGCCCGAGCACGGCATAAAAGCCTTCCGGCGTGACCTCGTCTATAACGGCATCGTAGCTTACGGAGCGGGTATCGCATACAAAAATGCCGTCGCCCTTTCCGCGGCGCAGCACGCGCAGAATATGCGAGGCATCCCCGCCGCCCACAAATATCCGCCCGCCGGGCGTTCCCTCTTCGGATATATAGATCCGCGGAATAAAAGCCATTTTGCACCGCTCCTCTTTGTTGTTTTATACTTTTGCTTTATGCTTTTATATTAGCACCCGCCGGGCGCCGTGTCAACAGCGCTTTGTCGAAGCGGGTCGACGGGAAACTCCAAAAGGCTATTGACATTTTGCAAAAGCGGTTGTAAAATAGTGCCGTAAAGAATATGATTTTATGGGAGGTAGAGCTATATGAGCGAAGCCAACGAAAGAGACGATATCTACACACTCACGGATGAGGACGGCAACGAAAGCGAATTCGAACTTTTGGGCGAAATGTCCATGGACGACAACACCTATCTTGCCCTTATCCCGCTCGAAAACGACGATGAGGAATGCGTGATACTCAAGGTCACCACCGATGAAAACGGCGAGGAGCTTCTTGTCACCGTCGATGACGATGACGAATTCGAACGCATAAGCGAAATTTTCTACAACACCTTTATGGATGAATGCGATCTGGACGGCGGCGAAGACGAAGACGAAGAGGAAGCCGGGAAATAACGCAAAAATTTCCTGCAGGGTTCGTGTATGAGTGCGGGTACGCCCGTGCCCTTCCTCGTGTAAAAACCCACATCAATGAAAGGGAGCTCATATTCCCTCGCGGTGAAGCAGGCCTCCCGCCCGGCACCCCCTTTGTGCGGTTCCGTGCGGACGTTGGAAGCACTGAAGCGCGGGAGAGGGCACCCACCTGCACAAAAGCAGGGTTTCATTTTCACGGGGGCACGGCTCTGCGGGGCAATTATTTTCGAAAGGCATGGGGCTGCCGCTTTGCAAAGCGCAGCCCTGTTTTGATTTTTATGGAAGTAAAAGAATTATTCCGGCATATCGAGGAAAACCGCGGAAGGTTTCTCGATTTTCTGGAGGACATCTGCAATATCGAGGCGACAGCCCGCGACACCGCCGAAATGAACCGGCTTGCCGCGTTTATCGCCGATTTTGCGCGCAAGGAAGGGCTCGATGCCAGGAAGATACCCTTTGAGCGCGCGGGCGATATGCTTGCGATAGAGCTTAACCCCGGCGCGGAAAAGGGAGCGTTTTTTATCGCGCATATGGATACCGTTCACAAGCCGGGCGTGTTCGGCACACCGGCAGTAAAGCGCTGCGGAGAAAAGCTTATCGGCCCCGGAGTTATCGACTGCAAGGGCGGCATTGCCGTTGCGCTGCTGTGCATGGCGGCGCTGCGCGGCAGCGGGTACGACCGCTGCGCGCGGCTTCTGCTGACATCGGATGAAGAAATATCCGACAGCCTCGGCGGCGAACGCGAACTCGAGCTTATCCGCGAAAGCGCAAAGGGCTTTCCATTTGCGCTCAATTGCGAGGTGGGTCGCACCGGCGAAGCCGTCGTTTCCCGCAAAGGTATTTACCGCTGCCGTATCGACATAAAGGGTGTTTCCTCCCACGCGGGGATCGATTATTTTGCAGGGCGTTCCGCAGTGCGCGAAGCGGCGGAAAAGATAATCGCGCTCGAATCGCAAAGCAGGCAGGGCGGCACGACATACAACTGCACCTGCATTTCCGGCGGCAGCGTGCCGAACATTGTCCCGGACGAATGCTCGTTTATCATCGATGCGCGCGTCAATACCGATGAAGCCATGCGTGAAGCCGTTGATTTTATAACGTCGGTCGCGGAAAAGAGCTTTGTCGGAGGCACAAGCGGCAGCGTAACAAAGATCAGCAGCCGCGCACCCATGCTGCGCACGCCGGGGGTGGACAGGCTTTTTGCCGCGGTAAACGCCGTTTCACAGAAATACGGGCTGGGAGCACTTACCCCGGTTGAAAGCGGCGGCGGTTCGGATTCTGCATACACGCAGCAGGCGGGCGTGCCGACACTGGATGCGCTCGGCACCGCCGGCGACCATTGCCACACCACGCGCGAATTCGCATATATATCCTCGCTGGGCGACAGGGCAAAGCTCCTCGCGGCGTTCATATGCGAAGCCCGCAGGTGAAATACAAAGACTCGACACCCGCTGCGTAAGCGTGCGGAAAGAGTATGACTTCAAAGCCGCCGGAAAACACCGGCGGCTTTCGGTTTAATTTCCAAACTTGACAATAGGCGTGCAGCCTGTTATAATGTTTATGTCCCCGCGTGGGGCGCATAGCCCTGCACCGTCATGCGAATTCCTTTAATTTTTCCGAGAGTGGGGTAAGCTTTCGACGGTGGAGGTGCGGTAGATGGTATGCGCCCCGCTTCCGGCTTTGCGGCGCTGCTCGGTTCAGATTATCGGCAGCGCCGCTGGACTACCTCAAATTCTCGAGGGTGGCGCGAACTTGCATATGTATCCTTGCCGGGAGGCAGAGCAAAGCTCCTCGCGGCGTTCATATGCGAAGCCCGCGGGTGAAGCATCTTTAACCGCCGCAAGGCGGGATATAACAAACCCACCCGAAGGCAAAAACCTTCGGGTGGATTTTTTGTTTTTCCGCAGACATTGCAAAAAAGGGCATTCAATGTCCGTTTTATAGTACACACGATGTGCTATAATTGCCGCAGACAGAGTTTTCGGAGGTGTTACCATGGATTATTTATCCGCATTGAACGAAAAGCAATTCGAGGCTGTAACGGCGACGGAAGGATATCTGCGGGTGATCGCGGGAGCGGGCAGCGGAAAAACAAAGCTGCTTGTGAGCAGGTATGCCTATCTTGTAAAAGAATACGGCATCAATTCCGCAAACATACTGTGCGTGACCTTCACCAACAAAGCCGCAGGCGAAATGAAGCGCCGTATCCGCAGCCTGATCGGGCAGGAATACGACACGTCTTTGATCTGCACATACCACGGGTTCTGTGTCCGGGTGCTCCGCGAGGATATCGAAAAAATATTTTATCCCAAAGAGTTTCAGATCATCGACACCGCGCAGCAAAAAGCTCTGTTGGAGGAAATATATCAGAGGTTCGAGCTGAAGCTGGATCACGCCAGCTTCGAAAAGATAATAAAGCAGATCGCGGTTTTCAAAGCAGCACATCGGGAATATGTCGCAAAAATGTGCTGTACCGACCACTGCCCGATCCTGCCCGGTGCCGCCACGCTCGATGAACGGATAATCGAGGAATTCCTGCAAAAGCAAAAGCAGATATACGCGATGGATTTTCAGGATCTGTTGTATTTTGTACTGGACATTTTCGACCGCTGCCCCGAGGTGCTGGAGAAATGGCAGGACAGGCTGAATTATATCCAGGTGGATGAATTTCAGGACAGTTCGGCGACGGAAATGGAATTGGCGGACAGGCTGGCCGGCAAGCACAAAAACCTGATGATCGTCGGGGATCCGGACCAGAACATCTACGAATGGCGCGGCTCCGATGTAAAGCTGCTTGTGGACTTTGACAAAGCTCATGTTCCGACAAAAACCGTGATCCTGAACCGGAATTACCGTTCCACGCCGCAGATCCTGCAATGCGCCAATACGCTGATCGAAAAGAACAAATACCGGCTTGAAAAAGACCTGTACACAACGAGCGTCGACGGAGCGCCGGTGTACCATTACCACGAGAAAAACGAATACGCCGAGGCAGACCGCATAATCGAGAGCATTCAGCGCGTCCGCAGGGAAAGCGGCGGAAACTATGCCGATTTCGCCGTTTTATACCGTTCCGGGTTCCTCTCGCGCGTTATCGAGAAGAAATTCACGGAAAACGGTATCCCGTATGAAATATTCGGCGGCGTAAAGTTTTATCAGCGGATGGAGATCCAGGATATCATGGCATACCTGCGTTTGGTGGCTTTCGACGATGACATTTCCTTCAAAAGAATCGTCAACAAGCCGCGCCGCAAATTCGGCAGGGCAAAATTGCAGCGTTTGACCGCACTGCAAAAGGACGGGATGTCTTTATTCCGGACTCTGAGCGAAAATATTGAAGATCCGATCTTTAAGCAAAGCGGCGCAAAAGAGTTTGCGGCAGCCGTCGAAGGGCTTCGGCAGGTGTATAAATCGATCACGGTTTCCGAATGTGTGGAACGCATATGCGCAGACAGCGGGTACGAGAAATATATCCGCGAGCTCGGCGATATGGAACGATTCGAAAACCTGTCGGAATTCAAGCGCATCGCATCCGAATACGAAAAAAGCTTCGGAGAAGAGGTTTCGCTGAAAGCGTTTATCAACCAGATATCCCTGCAGGCCGAGGATGACAGCGACGAAAGCTGCGATATGGTAAAGCTGATGACCATTCACGCGGCAAAGGGTCTGGAATTTCCTTATGTGTTTATTGTCGGTCTTTCGGAGGGCATATTCCCTTCCTCCAAAACCATCGAGGAGCGCAGGAACATGGGGCTGGAGGAGGAAAGAAGGCTTTGCTATGTTGCGATCACACGTGCGGAAAAGCGGCTGTTTCTTTCGGACAGCGAGGGATACGGTCAGAACGGAAAAGAAAAGCTTCCGTCGAGGTTTTTGAAGGAGATCGGCGAGAATAATTACATCCGAACGGGAACCATCTCCAAAGAATTGCAGTACAGCGCCGACAGATACACAGCTCAGCTGTATGACGAACCGGCAGCCGCTGCGCCGAAAACCGCCGGGACAAGAGTAACGCACCCCGCATTCGGAGAAGGCGAAATCCTGGGCTTCGGTCGGAACAGAAACAGTTACATAGTGAGGTTCGATAAACTGGCGAGCGAACGGGAGATATCCGCCGATTACTTCAACAAGCCCCGTTCATTGCCGAAGATCCGTGAATCCGTTCCGGAAGAACCGAAGGTTTTGATACCGGAGGAAACGAAGTCACCGGTTTTTGAAGAGCCGACGGCAACGGACATCTGCGAGCAAACCGAAACCTTTGAGGCACTTACGGAAATGCCCCAACCGCATGCGGAAGAAAAAGAAGAGCCGCACACCGTGCAGCAGGCGAAATACACGGAGGGCGGTGAAAATCTTTGGAACCGTGAAGATGTACCGAAAACCGGCTGGGTATGCACGGGTGTTACCGATCTGGGAGCACCGACGGGCATATGCGAGATGTGCGGTCACCAGATCATCCGCTATGTTCACCATATGTACCACCCCGGCTTCGGGAAATTGGGCGTAGGCTGTGTCTGTGCGGGAAAAATGGAAGGCGACATCGAACGCGCAAAAAAGCGGGAACAGGATTTCAAAAGCAAAGCGCAGCGGAAGGCAAGCTTCAGATCGCGTCAGTGGAAAGTATCCAAAAGGTCCAACAGCTATCTGAAAATCCGGGGTCATCTTGCGGTAATGTACCACGATCCGCGGCATGACACCTGGAAATACGCCATAGACGGCATTTTCTGCCCGGAAGTCTATTATGCACGCGAAGCAGCCGCCGATGCGGTTTTCGAAGCACTTGAAAAGCTACGGTAAAGATCGGCGCAAGGCGAATACAACAAACCCACCCGAAGGCAAAAACCTTCGGGTGGATTTTTCATTATGAAAGCGAGAACATTTATGCTTCGTCCGAATTATCCGAGCTGCTCTTTTCGCCGTTTATCTGTTCCAGCAGATAAACACCTCGTTCTATCATAGAGTTGCGATAACGGATATTTTTTGCCGTTATGTAAAACCCCGATCCCACAAAGAAAAATATCGGCGCAACAATGTAAGCGGCAACCTCACCCGCCCGCACATCAGATCGATATTCCGACAATTCAATGAAGTACCTGATAAGGTCATCAGGAGATGTCGGCACTGATGGCGCTTTCTTTTCAACAAGCGCAATTCCGGCTATAAGCACAATAACGGAAATGAAAATACAAATTCCGCCGATCGTTTTCAACGACTCGCTGGGATCTTTTGATTTTACGGAAGAACGCGGATATCCAAACCACTGATTCACAAAAACACCCCCGGTTTAATATTATAAAGCCGCTTTTTGCCCATACGGCAAAAAGCTACCGAACCTATTCACTGTTCACTTTAACTTATAACTTCACCGAAACTCCCGCGCGGGCAAGTGAAAAGTGAAGAGTGAACAGTGAAAAAGTAAAACTCCCGCACTGATGCGCGGGAGTTTTGGTGGAGACTACAGGGCTCGAACCTGTGACCCTCTGCTTGTAAGGCAGATGCTCTCCCAGCTGAGCTAAACCTCCGTATTGTGCCGCCGCATGGCAGCAAAGCGGATTATACCATAACGCGGGCCCCGTGTCAATACCCAAAATCAAAAAATGTGTATTTTCCCTGCCGCGGCGGCGGAGGAGCGAATGCTTCATTGACACGGGCAGCCGAATGTGATATACTGATACCGTAAAGAACACATCGATTCGTGCGGGGAACTGTTTGCCCCGCGCCAACAATAAACAAGATCGGAGCATTAGAAGTATCACATGAAAAACGAATGCTATTATGACGATTTCAGCAGGAAGGACGATCTCGCCTTCGAATCGCGCGCGGTGCACGGAGCGCTGGGCGTCGATCCTATGACTGGCGCCGTCAGCTTCCCTATTTTCCAAACGGCGACATTCCGCCACAGAGATTTCGGAATATCCACCGGATACAATTATTCGCGGCTTCAGAACCCGACTCGCCAGGAGCTGGAACGCACCATGGCGATACTCGAGGGCGGGCTGGAAGGCTTTGCCTTTTCCAGCGGGCAGGCGGCTAATATGTGCCTGTTTTCCATGCTCGAAAAGGGCGATCATGTCATTCTTTCGGATGATATCTACGGCGGCACATTCCGCATATGCGAAACCATCTTCAAAAAGTTCGGCGCGGATTTCACCTATGCCGATATGAGCGACACGGCGAACCTTCTTGCCGCTTTGCGCCCCGAAACAAAGATGATATTCATCGAAACGCCGACAAACCCCATGATGAAGGTCACCGACATACGCGCAGTTGCGGATATCGCGCACGAACGCGGGATCACGCTTGTCGTCGACAACACCTTCCTCACGCCCTATCTCCAGCGCCCGCTCGAGCTGGGTGCGGATATTGTCGTTCATTCCGCCACGAAATACATAGGCGGGCATAACGACACGATATCCGGCATTGTCGTCGTGAAAACTCAGGAACACGCCGATTTCTTCCGCGAACAGATGAAATCCCACGGGAACGGGCTTGCACCGCTGGATTCCTGGCTGCTGATACGCGGGCTGAAAACGCTTCCGCTGCGCATGGACCGCCACTGCGAAAACGCATACAGGGTCGCCCACTGGCTGCGCGAGCATCCGCGGGTGAAGAAGGTATACTATGTCGGCTTCGAGGATCACAAGGATTACGCCGTGACAAAAAAGCAGACAACCGGTTTCGGCGGCATGATTTCCTTTGAGCTGGACAGCGAGGAAACCGCACAGCGGCTGCTTTCGAACGTAAAGATGATACTGTTTGCCGAAAGCCTGGGCGGCACCGAAACGCTTGTCACCTACCCGATGACACAAACGCACGAATCCATCCCGAAGGAGCAGCGCGAGGCGCTCGGGATAAACGAACGCTTTATACGCATCTCTGTCGGGATCGAAAACGTAAACGATATTATCAACGATCTTGCGCAGGCACTGAAATGAGCATCGAATTCACCAAAATGCAGGCATACGGCAACGATTATGTCTATATAAACGCCATTAAGCAAAGCATTGCGGACCCGAACGCGCTTGCCGTGAGGGTATCAAAGCGCAGGTTCGGTGTCGGGGCTGACGGAATGGTTTTGATCTGCCCTTCCGAAAAGGCCGATTTCCGTATGCGTATATTCGATCCGGACGGCACGGAAGCCGAAATGTGCGGCAATGCGATACGCAGTGTAGCCAAATATGTTTTCGATTACGGGCTGACGAGCAAGACCGAAATAACCATCGAAACGCTCGGCGGCACAAAAACGCTTTCGCTCGATATCGAAAACGGCAAAGCCGTTAATATCGAGGCGGATATCGGACTGCCGATATACACCGCCGCCGAAATACCGGCAAATACCCGCAAGCCGGAATTCTTCGGCGAACGGGTACACATCATCGACCGCGAATTCATACTTTCGAGCCTTTCGTGGGGAAACCCGCACACGGTCGCGTTCATCGAATGCCCGCTTGCGGAATTTGATGTCGAAAAGTACGGCAGGGCGATCGAAAACAAGCTCGATATATTCCCGAAGCGCACAAACGTGACCTTTGCAAAGGTCATTTCGCGCACGCATATCGCGATACGCGAATGGGAACGCGGCACGGGCGAAACCATCGGCTGCGGCACGGGCTGCTGCACCGCCTTTTGCGTAGCACGGCGGAACGGGCTTGTCGACGGCAGCGTTACAGTAACGCAGATCGGCGGCGATCTGTTTGTCCGCGAGGAAGAATCGAACGGGCACATTATCATGAAGGGCCCCTCTCACGTCGTTTACGACGGTGTTTTGAAGGACTGAATCGCATAAGCATTACAAAAAACGGCAGAGGTTTCAAAACCTCTGCCGTATTCTTTTGTCCGGAGCTTATTCCACGCGGAATGTCCATTCGGAACGGGTGCCGTCGTTATGTCCGGCGGAAACCTTATTGTATTTGCCCTGAGTAAACTTGTTGAAGTAAAGCTTATCCTGCCAGGAGCACATATCCCAAAGCATTGTCGCCTGGGCGTTATCTACGAAGTTGTTCACCGAATCGTAGGGTGTCTTTACCTCCACGTCGAACACCCAGTTGCTGTACTGTTCGCTGCGGAAGCCGACCTTGAGCGCCTTGTTGCCGCCGATGTTCGCGCCGGTGAATTCGGTCTTGTATTTGGAGAGCCAATCGGAGGTCGGCACGGTGGTGCCGGATTTTTCGCTGCCGTCGACATTATAGAAGGTGTGATTGAGCCCGTGCGGCTTGTATATCGGGAACATACAGGTGTAGGCGCGGGTCATCCAGACATCCTTTACATAATGGAAATCGGTATCGAGCGAGATCCTGTTTCCCGCGAGGTGATATGTGCGGGTGACTTCGCAATAATAATTATCCTCGTTGCCGAGATGCAGGCGGGATTTTTCCACGATCTTTATTGCCTTGGAGGTAAAGCTGTCGCCGACCTTCATATCGTGGAGATTGCCCTCCTTATCATACACGGCAAGGCTGAGATGCGTTTCGCAGCCGTGGTTTCCGCCCGACCATACCGTCGTGCCGCCGTTGCTGCCCGCCGCCATAAAGACGTATTCCCAATCGGTCCCGCCGCCGGCAATGTAAACTCCGTCATAGGTGAAGGTGCCGATATTCCACATGTTCCAGGTGTTTTTCGGGTCTGTGGAGCCGGTGGTGAGCGGGGTCTTGCGGTCGAAGGTCAGGTCGACCTTTTTACCCTTATATGTCGTTGTCATACGGAAAAGCGAATCGCTTTCCTTCTTGAAGGTCATATCCGTATCATACACGGGATCTGCGGGAGCGTAGATCGTTGAAATATCGTAGGTGTCGAGCGCGGTTCTTTTTACATACATATAATCGATTGCGGTGACCGTTTTTCCGTTCGAAGCCGTTGCGGCGATCAGCGCGTTTCCTTTGAGTGTATAGGTGGAAAGATAATGCCGTTTGATAAGCAGGTAATCCGAGGAATTCACAAGACCGTCGGAATTGACATCGCCGGTGACGATAAGCGTGACACGGTCGGTCTCCGTCCCGCGGACTGTCCTTGTGAGTATATCGCCGGTGGAAACATAGCCGCTTGTACGTTCCTTGCCCGCAGGGGTGAGTATTTTATACTCGCCGCCGTAGCCTTCGGGCCGATAGCGGCCGAAGCCTTCCGACGTGAGCGCGCGGCGACCGCCGAGAATGAGCCCGTCGTCCGTGCGCCTGAACGGCGCGGTGCCGATAAAGCGGATGGAGGTATCCTCCTCCGGAATATCGACCTCGCGTTCGACTTCCCTGCATACCATGAATTCGCTTACAAGGCAAAGCGGGCCGCCGGAGGTTATTTCCACGCGGAAGTATCTGCCGGAGAATTCTTTATCCGATACCCAAAGCGCGTTGTAATTGCCGTTTTCCTTTTCGGCAACGGTCCCGGTGCCGAGAGAGGTGAAATCCTTGCCGTTTTCGGAAATGAAATATTCGACCTTCTTCGGAAAAACTACGCCTTCGCCGTCATAACGAAGGTCGAGGTCGCACGCCTTCAGCCCCGATTTGACCACGCCGAGGTCGATATTGATCCAGTGCTTTTGCGCTTTGGAGGAGTGGAAGCAGATCCATTCTGTTCCATACGCGCTTCCGCCCGGGCTTCCGCCGAGAACACCGTCCGTGGGTTCTTTGCCGCTGACATCGCAGAAGCCCTGCGTTCCGGCGGTGTAATAAGTATCGGATATTTCGCAATCCGCACCGGTGGAGACGCTTTCATACGCCTTTACCTTAACTGTCTTTGCTTCGCCGAACACGCACAGCCCGGTAAAGAGCATCATGACGGTAAGCAGCAATGATAAAATTCGCTTCATTTCGGATTTCCCCTTTTTGTTTTATTTGCCCGAGCAAAACAGCCATATGCATTCGGTATGCAGCTGAGTTCCGGCGGAAACGTTTGTCGGCTTGTCCAGAAAATACTTGGAAAAATACAGCTTGTTCTGGGTCTGGTTCATATCCCAGAAGGAGGTCTTGTAATCGTTGTTCAGATCGTTTACCGAATCGGCGAACGTCGTCACGCGGATATCGAAGCTGTAATCGGTCTGCTCGTAACCGTAAATAACGGCGCGTACCGCTGCGTTGCCGCTGTGCACATCGCCGGAATAATCCGCCTTGCCGACCTTTTCCGTCTCGATCGTCGCAAGCTTGCTGCCCTGTGCATCGTACATATCGCACCAGAGCCCGTACCGCTTGTCCACCGGGAACATTCCGGTGTAGGAAAGGTAAAAGCAGCAATCCTGCGTGTAATCGTAATCGACATTCAGCCTTACCTGCGGTCCGCAGAAGGTGTAAATACGCGTGACGTTGCAGTAGCTGTCGTTTTCGTCACCCCAGCGCAGCTTTGTCCGCTCCACTACGGTAAAGGAATCTGCGGATACCGAGCCGGCTTCGACATCAAGCTTTTTGCCCGTTGCCCCGTCGTAAAACGTAAGGTCGATAAGCTTTTCGTTGCCGTGGTTTCCGCCCGACCAGACCCAATCGCCGGGCTTTTTCGCCGCGCGGTATACATATTCGAGGTCGGTCGAGCCGGCGACGAACACCGTTGTACCCTCCTCGCCGACAAGCCGCCACGCGCCGAGGTTCCAGGTCCCCCACGCCGTCTGCGCGAAGGTGATTTCCATCGTTCCGCCATCGGTCTCGCAGGAATATTTGTAAAGCCCTTCACGGCGCAGCTCGAAAATCCCGGGGTAGGATGTCACCTCCTCCGGCGCGCCCTTGATCTCGCCGGTTTTATAAACCGAACGGTCGAGCGTGAAGCTTTCCGCGGGAGCGATATCCTCCCACGGGGTCGATACCTCCGGTTCGGAGGATTCCTCCCCGCCGGGCGCGGAGCTTTCCGCAACCGGATCGGAGCTTTCCGCAGCGGGGGCGGAGCTTTCGTCCGCCTTTTCGCCGCCGCAGGCGGCAAGCGACACCAGCAGCGACAGGCCAATAAGCGTGCAAAGAAGTTTTTTCATGTTCAGTCACCCCACCATCCGCTTGTGTCCACGGATGTATCGTAATCTATATCTATATTGAAATTGCGTTTCTTGTAGCCCTCCGGGACGGAAAGGTATATTTCCCCCGGAATATCCGCGGAATAATCGCGAATGAACATCACCGTTCTTCCCGAAACCGAAACGGCGGCAAGGCGTTCGCCGTCGAAATAATACTTGTCCACACCGCTTTCGCCGTTTTCACCGGAGGTAATAAAGGCTTCGCAGTAGTATTCCCTGCCGGAAAGCGCCGATTCGCCGGCAGATATCGGGGATTCGAAGGAGTGCGGATCGCCGGAGAACAGAAAGCCCTGCCCGCGCCGCGTGATCGTCGTATCGTAAACCCCGAGCGAAGGTTCGAGATAATCCACACGGCTGCCGTCGAAGATCATATAAATATCGTCCTTGCCGTCCCTGTGCTTTTCGACGGTGGTGACGATTCCTTTCCTTGCCGCCTGTGTAAAGACATATTCGGTGCCGTTGTCGGTGCGGTTTGCCTCGTACCAGAAGCTGCCGCCGTTTGCAAGGGCATAAAAACGCGCGGTGCGCGTGGCGTATTCAGCCGATGCCGCACGGCTTTCGGACGCGGAGCCTTCATCCGCCCCGCTGCGGCAGCCCGCGGCGGAAAACGCAAGCAATATCAGCATAAGGAGCGGCAGGATATGTTTTTTCATTCGCGGCTGTCCTTTCGATGCAAAAGCGTGTGCTTTTTTGTTTATTATATCGCACACAAAATGCTTTTGCAACAGTAATTCATGTATTTTTACCGAAAATCGGGCTTGCAAGACGTACTTGTTTATGTTATCATGTGCTTACAAATCCAAAAGGAGAATTTTCATATGATACTTCGCACACCGCCGATGGGGTGGAATTCCTGGAACACCTACGGCCCCAACATCAACGAACAGCTTATCCGCGA
>USHI01000023.1 GCA_900554405.1 uncultured Eubacteriales bacterium
GCCGCATCGGTAAAGGAGTTCATCGTAGTATCCTTATCGTTTTCGGAATACTTGATGATTATCTGAGAAAGCAGGTTTGCCTTTTCGGAAGCGTCGGTCGGCTGTTCGCTGCCGAGCGCTTTTGCGGAACCGACGTTATACGGGTTAGTGCAATAAAACGCGGTATATTCGGGAACATTGCCGGATTCGACGATCTGATCCTTCGTAAGAGTCTTATCTTTAAGCGAAAGAATGATCAGTTCGCCGGTGGAGAAGCTGTCGCCTTCGCCGTCCGTGAATTCATCCGCGAAGAAGGCATAACCGTCGTTGACGGTCATAAGCCGCATCGGGCTTATATCGCCGCCGCCGAGTATACGTTCGCCGACGGTGCTGAATGTCGAAGACGTGTAAGCGGGAAGCTTTACGTTTTTCCAGACATCCTCCCAATCATCGGAGGCTGCCGCGCCGGAGGATGTATCCGCAGAGGATTCATCCGCAAGCGCCGCGAGGCAATTGAAAGCGGGAAGAAGCATCAGAACGCAGATCAGGAAGGAAAGCGTTTTCATGATTGATCTTTTCATTTATTAAGCACTCCTTTCACGACCAACGGTAATTGAGCTCGACATAGATGTTATAGAAGAAGGAGAACACCTTGCTGATGAGCATACTGAACAGACCGGCAATGAATATGATGAATGCGACGCCGACGACCGTACCGATCGTGGTGAGGAAATTCTTGCCGAGTGTGTAATCATGCGTTACCATCATTCCGAAGAAGACGAGCAGACCGAGCCAGAAGAAGGCTATGGAATTGACCATCGTGAGAATGTCGAGCTCGCCGAGTGTCATGAAGTTGGACATGATAACAGAGGGTATAAGGAGCAGCGGCAGCGGCACAAGGCTGTAACAGGTTGCCACATAGACATCCTTGAAGGAGCCTTCGCCTTCGAACAGTGTCGTAAGACACCAGTTCGCCGTTACCCACAGGAAGACAGGGCTGAGTATCGAAATGGCGGATGCGAAGAAGGATGCCGAACCGCCGTAGGGATTGGAAAGATAACCCCTGCCGACCGCCTGGTAGATAAATGTCACGCAGGTGACCGCGAGCCAGAATGTCGCGCCGCGCACGGAACCGCGCTTTTCGTGCTTGAGATCCCAGAAGCCGTCGAACGGGTGGAAGATCACATGGAAGGCGTAAACGACCTCCTCCCAGAATGTGCTCTTTTCCTTGTTCTTGAAGCCGCGCTTATTGACCTTGCCGGCAAATTTGAAGAACTTGACCAGGCCGAAGATGACAAGGAACACCACGAGCGGAACCACCCAGAGGTTATCCTCCATCCACTGCTTGCGGTATGCCTGATATGCCTCGGAATAATCCGTGGTATTGTAGGCATACTTGAAATACTTCATTGCCTGCACATATTCGCCGTTGCGGTACATGCTCTGTGCGATACCGACATATGCGGCATCGTAGTTATTGTTGCGCTGAAGGATACCGGTGTAGAAATCGACTGCTTTGTCGTAATTCTTATCCTCGGTATTCTTGATCGCTTTGTCGAGCAGATCGCCGTAATCGGTGCGCTTGAAGACGGTTATCGCGCTGTTGCCGCGGTCGAGCAGGAGCATATTGCTGCCCTGGTAATCGATCGCAACGAGGTCGGAAATGTTGCCGAGCTGGTTGCCCTTGTCGCCGAAGGCGAACAGAAGGTTGCCGGAGGAGTCGTATGTGAAGATACGGCTTCTTTTATTGTCGATAATACTCCAGGTGTTGTTCGGGCCGAGAGCAACGTCGACAATAGTGGAAGGACCGGCGACGGTAAATTCCGTCGTGGCCATGTTTCTGAAATCAATTTCACCTGAAGGCGGCCAGAAGCCGTTACGGACCATGACGTCCGAGCCGTTCGGGTTGAGACGCTTTACGGGCGCGTAGTCGCCGCTCTTGCTTCTCCCCTTAATAGCGGAAGCGACGGTGTTTTCCTCGATAGAGGAGGTCGTCACATAAATGAAGCCGTCCTTATCGATACAGAGGTTGTTGAACTCCGTGGAGACCTTGCTTTCGCTCTGTGCGAGCTGCTTTGCCGTTTGGAACAGGCGGAGGAAGGATTCCCACGCGCTGTAAACGACCTTCTGCGGGCCGATAAAGCCGTTGAAGGAGCCATCGCGGTTGAGCGAGATGACACCGTAGTTTGTCGTGGAGGAGACAACGTATATACGCCCTGCCTTATCCACGGAAACCGCTATGGGCTTGTAAACACTGTTTTCGGGGAGCACTTCGCTTTGAGGTGCGGGAACGATATCGACAAAGTTGCCGAGCTTATCGAAAACGACTATACGGGCATTGTCGGTATCGGCAACAAACACCTCTGTATCGTTGACGTACACGCCGCTCGGGTTGGCGAGCTGGTCGGGAACGCCGGCGCCGTTGGTGAACTTGTCGATTACCAAGCGAAGATTGTAATCGGCATCGGTAACGACGATCTGATTCGCGGCGGAGTTTGCTATATAAACATCGCCGAGCGAATCGACAAACACGTCCTTCGGTGAATTGAGCGAGAAGCTTTTCAGGAAGGTTTCGTTGCCGTAAAGGATCTTTGCGTTTATGCTGGCATTGCCGTTTTCACCTACGGAAGCCTTGAGAGTGCTTGTGGTGATCTGCAATTCGGGGACATATGCGTGCGGGCTGCGCTGCATACTGCCGCTGACGTCGTATGTATACGAGGTATACGGAACGATAGCGCCCGCGCTTACGGTGCCGAAAAGCAGAATTATCGCAAGTGACGCAAGGATAAATCGTGTGATTCTGTTTTTCATTACTTCCCTGCCTCCTTTAATCCTTCATACCGGATGCGGACATCGTAGTGATAACATTGCTCTGCGTGATGACGAACACCGTTATCGGGACGATCATCATGATAACCGTTGCCGCTGCGGAAACGCCGGAACGGGCGATACCCGCGGTAACGAGCTGGCTTATTGCGTAGTTGAAGGTTTTGAGCTGTTCGCTGTATATATACATACTCGAGCCCATGTTCCAGAGATCCTTGAACACGAAGATGATCAGCGTAATCCATGCAGGCTTGACCATCGGCATTGCTATCTTCCAGAATATCAGGTTTTCGCTTGCACCTTCAAGACGTGCACTTTCGAGAACCGAATCGTTCACGGAGGTTTCCATGAACTGCTTCATCAAATAAAGACCGAAGGTGTAGCACCAGGAAGGCACGATAACGGCAAGGTAGGTATCGACCCAGCCGAGAGCCGACATCGTGATAAAGTTCGTGATACCCGTAACGGTGGAGTTGAACATCAGGGAGTAGACAACGACCGAAAACAGGAACTTTCTGCCCGGGAACTTGATCTTGGCAAGCGCATATGCCGCATAGGAAGCGAACAGAACGTTGCCGAAGGTACCGGCGAGCGAGATAAATACCGTATTGAATATGTATCTCGAAAACGGAACCCAGGAGTTGTTGATAAGCGAGAAGAGATCGCGGTAGTTCTTGAATGTCGGGTTTACGACAAAGAACCGCGGCGGGAATACAAACAGTTCATCCAGCGGTTTGAGCGACTGGCATATCGCATAGACCATCGGGAGAACCATTATCAGCGCAACGATCGCGAGCAGGATGAAGATACCTACGTCGCCGCCCTTGGAGCGGTTGATCGAACGAGTAAACTGTGTTTTGTTCTGTAATCTCTTATTGCGGTAGTTACGCCATTTTGTTTTGACTTCATCAAAAGACATATTACGTACCTACCTTTCTGAGTATTTTTGTTACAAGCAGATTTGCGCCGATCATCATAAGGAAGAGTATCGTTGCGATCGCGGAAGCATAGCCCATTTCGAACCTTGTGTTACCGTAGTCCTCCAGGTGATGCATTATCGTATGCGCACAGTAGTTCGGGCTGGGGAATCCGACAAGTGCGGTAATTACCGAACCGAAGCCGAAGGAGCCGGTTATCGCAAGAATAGCGCCGAGCATCAGCTGAGGTTTCATTGTCGGGAGCGTGATATACCAAAGCTCCTGCCAGCGGTTCTTGACACCGTCCACGGCACCCGCCTCGTAAAGCGATTTATCGACAACCTGGAAGCCGGCGATAAACGTAAGGAAGGAGGTACCGAGCGATGTCCAAAGCGCAACGGCAACTATAAGCCCGAAGATATATTTTTCATCCTGGAACCAAAGCACTGGCGAGGAGAGCAATCCGAGCTTGATACCCCACGCATTAACGAAGCCGTATTGGTCGGAGGAGAAGAATATTGTCCAGATAAGGTAGACCTGACCGGATATCGACGGAGCATAGAACATCAGCGTGACGATAGAGCGTATCTTGGGCCGAAGCTCGTTTATAAACCACGCAAAGAGCATACTCAGAAGATAAGATCCGGGGCCGGTTATCGCGGAAAACTTCAATGTGTTTTTGATCGCGATGATGAACACGTCGTCATCCAGGAGCAGACGGATGTAATTGTCCATAAAGACAAACGTGGGCCATTCAAGAAGGTTGAATGTAGTGAAGCTCAGCAGGAAGGAGAGCAGAACCGGCACGACGGTGAATATGAAGAAGAGGATGAAGAACGGCAGTGTCATGAAATAGCCGACTTTGTTCTTCTTCATTTCCATAAGCGTCCACTGGAAGCGCGTCATGTCGGAACGAATTATCGCTTTTTCTTTCGCCATTATTTATTCCCCTCCTTTTTATTATCCGCCGCCCAGTTGTTATACTTTTCGTTTACAACGCGTTCCATTTCCTTGATGAATTCCGCGGTGGGAAGTCTGAACTCTTCCCTCTTGCGCGTCAGCTCGACGTTGATGTCGCTGATGTAGGAACGCATTTCCTCGATCGGGTCGGCCTTGTTGTTCTTGACATCGAGGAACGCGAAGTTCGTGTATCTGCCTATAATATAGCTGCCGGGATATTCGGGTGTGCAGGCGACAGCCTTGAACTGCGATTGGAGATTACGGAGCTCGTCGGTGGACCAGGACATTCTTTCGAGAGCTTCGATATTCGCTGTCGGCTGTTTTGCGGACGGACCGAGCAGCGCAACCATTTCGTTGCCGTAAGCGCTCTGAACGTCGGCGCTCATATACCACTGCATGAATGCCCACGCGCCGAGTGCGGTCGCTTCATCCTGTACCGAGCGCATCATCATGATAGTGCTGATGCCGCCGATGGTAACGTTGTTGATCTCCTGCGTGAGCTCATCCGCCACGCCGGGCAGCGGGGTGAATTCCCACAGACCGTTGATTTCCGGAGCAAATACGATAAGGGTGTTATACGATGTATAATCCGAAACCGCAAGCGGCATTTCGCCGGAACGGAATCTGTTGGCAAAGTCGTAGGTTACGGGGAAATCGTACATGGTGAAGAACTGGCAGACATCCTTGAACGCGGCAAGCGAGATATCCGAATCGAGGTTGATCTTCATGCCGTCTGTCTTGGGAAGAGTGTTGCCTTCCTCATCCACATAGGTATATCCGTCGGCTGCAAGGCGCGCGTCGAGATCCTTGAGCTTCGTGTCGGTGATGCTGTTGTAGTCGCCGTCGTAATAATAGCGCCTGAACAGCTCGCGATAATAATCGTAATTGCCTTCTTCATACAGGCTTTCGTCCTGCTGATACATGAGTATCATGGAACCGCCGGTACCTGTCGGGAAGCCTATATCCAGCGAGTTGGACTGCATGGTATATATAATATCGTAGAAATCATCCCAGGTATTGGGGACTTCGATACCAAGCTCCACAAAGATATCCTTGCGGTAGAACATCATGGAGAAGGACATTGTCATCGGGATCGCATAGGTTTCGCCGTAAAGCGTGAGCGGCACCATTGCTTCATCCGCGAACCATTTGCGGACTTCCTCAAAGCTCTTTATCGTGTTGGATTCGATAAGGTTATGGAACGCCGGGTATTTATACTCGCCGTTTTCATTCTTTTCGTTCCACACGGAGTTTTTAAGATCGGTGAAATTATAGCCGATGTTTTTGTTGCCCGTCTTTGTATTGAGGGAAAGCACCGCTGAACGTATCGCGTAGTTTACGGGATCGCCCTGCGCGCCGCCGAGATAAACATCCGGGCCGGTTCCGGCAAGAGTTGCGGGAAGCAGAGTGCCGCCGGCGACCAGCTTGATATCGACGTTGATTCCCTCGTAATTCGGAGTGAACTCATCATCGACGAGCGAACGGATTATCTGTGCCTGATCGCGCGAGCTTGCCGTCCAAACAACGACATCGACACCGGAAGCATCCGAAGCGTTTTCGGAGGTGGAGCCGAGAGAGTTGTAATCGTTGAAGAAGGACTGGTAGAATTTCTGGATCTCGTACCAAAGGTTCGCAAAGAACCCGGGTTCGGCCTTGGGCGCTTCCTTTGCGACAGCCTGCACGGATATGTAGTCTATATCGAGCGGCTGGTTCTGAGTATCCGAAAGCCATGTGCCGAGAGAAGCGGAGTAGTCCTTGAGTGTGGACATCTGACCGGCGACCGTGTTGGGGTACATACCCATACGTTCGCAGATAAGAGCAACACGGTCCAGCGTGGCGGAATGCTCGCCCTTGTCGCCGGTAAGTTCCGTGATAAGATCGGAAACACGGTAGAGGTTCTTGGATTCGTTAAGGAGCCCCTTAAGAACATCGGGGATAAGCTTATCGAAGTTGTAGTCACGTCCCTTGTCCGCATCGGGGCCGGTTATCATGAGTATCTTTCTGTAATAACCGTTGATGGCGGAAAGAGAGTTTTCGACGGTATTGAGTATCTCGGACATATCGCCGAGAACGACTTCCATTCTTATCGTGTTGACGCCTTTATTAAGATAGAATTTGAAGTTTGTCGTGCCGTCGTTGAGCGGATCGGTCTTCCAATCGCTCGAATAGGCGAAGCGAAGGTTGTTTGCTTCGCGGAAGGGGAGTTCGCCGTTAATGTATATCTTGCGGGAAACATATATACCGGAATAATAGCTTTGCTTTGAGCGAGGAATGATGGAATAATAGCCTTCCTCCGGCACCTCGACCTGCCATTCGATCCACTGCCCGACATACTGCCATTTATCGCCGCCGATCTCGTTCAGACGCACAAGTGCGGAATGCTGAGGTTCGGAGTAGGCGGAGGATCTGTCGTTGAGCTGGTATATAGTATTTTCGGAAGTCTTTATTGCATATTCAGCCTGAATGACAATGCTTTCGTCGCCCGTATAGTCCTTATCGCCGTGTGCGGAAAGGTATTCCTGATAACTCGGGACTGTTTCCGCGGCGGTAAGTACGATTTTGCTTATCGCAAGAGGTTCGCGTATTGCCTGGAAGCCGATAAGATGAGTACCCTTTTCGAAATAGAAGGAAAGCGGTTCGCTGAAATAACCGGTGGAGTCGTAAATATACTTGCCGACCCAATCGGCTATGAGCTTCTTGTCGGGCTTTAACTCATTGTTGTTGACATCGGTGATATACGGCCGGTTGTTTATATCGGCGGAAAACAGGTAGTTCTTTATGAAACGATCGGACGTGGAAGTAAAGGAAAGCTTGTTCCCCTCATCATCATAGATATACTTGCCGTTCTGCATTTCATAATAGACATCTTCCCACGCCTTTTCGAATTCCACGGAGCGCGCTTCCTTGAAGGGAACGAGATTGTCTATAAGGACATATCTTTCCGCCGTTGCGGATTTCGAATAAAGGTTATCGTCGCCGAGATCGAAATCGCCGGTGTAATATTCGATATAGATGTTATAAAGAACATTGTCGTCGAAATCGAGCTTCCAGTTTACGGTGCTGTTGTCGCCGCAAACGATAGCCTTTCTGCCGCCGATATCGGTAACCTTGATATCACCGATGGAATCGTCGGGGCTGAACGAAGAAATGTCAAGCTCGACGGTCTTGCCATAGCCCGTGCTGCCGTAAATATTGCGATAATCGTCGTAAGTAGTCGAGGTGAGATACTTTTCGACATCATCAAGCGATGTACGGTACAGTGACTCGGACCCGTTGACATAATCGCCGGCCGCGGAAGCGCCGATAGTGCCAAAGCAAGTGAGCGTCATCACAAGCAGAAGCATTACCGCGATACCGCGAAGAGTTTTGCTGCTGTTTCCAGTCATTGTGTTTCCTCCTGCGAAGAGTTTTGTTATACGAGCGCATACAAACGCCACTATAACTTTTTACCGTTTGATGATACCACAAGCGGTGTTTTTTGTCAAGTATGCCTATAAAAGCAAGTGCAAAATGAGGCATATTATACACATCAAATAGCGCAGCCGCCGTTCGGCATCGGCAGTCGCGGCTTTTTACGAATCCGTTCATCGTTTGTGCAATATTCACCGAATATAAATTATGCAATGCAAATGCGCACATCATGCCTTGCTCACGCCTCCGTAATTACCCGCATATTTCAAGGATAATTTAAGGTTTGATCGCAAAGTGTGATATTTTCGGCAAAGGTAATATTGACCAAATAATTATATACCTAAATGCGCCTTTTGCGCCGCCGCTGCAAGCCGTGCGGCGGTAACGGCGGCGCACCCCATATTTTGCCAAATTTTCATGTGCACATTGCACAAATCGGCGGCTGAAATTTCTACTTCGTAGCAAACGGCACAAAACATATGTTCTGCGTTCCGGCCGGCGTTTTCGGTTGCCGATGCAACAGAATTGCACATCTGCCGTGCATTTTTACGCCCGCGAACGGCGCGTTGTGACAAAATGCGAGCCCGCCGCAGATGTATAATACGCACAAAGGGGTTGAAGAAATGGAAATACACTACAAACGCGGCGATAAAAACTCGGTCGCCTATATTGTCGGCGAGGTCGACCATCACAATGCAAAGACCGCCCGCGAGTCCATAGACAAGAGGATCGCCGAATACGGAAGCGAATGCTTCGGGCTGGATCTTTCGGGGGTGACCTTCTGCGATTCATCCGGACTCGGGCTGGTGATGGGGCGTATGAAGAAATGCGCCGAATGCGGGAGCGAGCTTATCATACTCAATCCCTCCCCTGCGGCATACAAGATACTGAAGATCGCCGGAATGGACAAACTGTTGAAAATAAGGAGCGAATGACCGTGAAAAACAAAATAATCAATTCCATGAAGATCGAATTCCGCGCCAAGAGCGCAAACGAAGCCTTTGCAAGGAGCGCAGTTGCCTCATTTGCCTCGCTTTGCGACCCGAGCGTCGGCGTAATAGCCGATATAAAGACTATCGTAAGCGAAGCGGTAACAAACGCTGTTGTTCACGCTTATGCGGACAAGCCCGACCGGAGCGCCTGCCCGGTTTACATAATCTGCGATCTTTATGATAACGGAAGGCTGCGTATAAAGATACGCGACCATGGAAGAGGAATAGAGGATATCACGCGCGCCATGGAGCCGATGTTCACCACGGATGCGGAAAACGAGCGCAGCGGAATGGGGTTCACCGTTATGCAGAGCTTTTCCGACCGCATTTCGGTACGTTCCGCACCCGGAAAGGGGACCACGGTAACTCTGGTAAAGGAGCTTCTCGGGAATTGAATGCGGAAAAGGCACGCCTTATCGCACTTGCTGCGGAGGGCGACCGTGATGCCGCCGAAGCGCTCATACGCGACAACGCCGGGCTGGTACGCTCGATAGCACGGCGGTTCACCGGGCGCGGGGTGGATTACGACGATCTGTGCCAGCTCGGCAATATCGGAATGCTGAAAGCCATACGGAATTTCCGGCTTGAAATGGGCACGGAGTTTTCCACATATGCGGTGCCGCTGATTATCGGGGAAATAAAAAGGTTTCTGCGCGACGACGGCAGCATAAAAATCGGGCGCGAGATAAAAAAGCGCGCTTATGCCGCAAAGGCGTTCCGCGAAAGCTTTATGGCACAAAACGGGCGCGAACCCACTGTTTCGGAGCTTGCGGCGGGCTGCGGAATGAGCGAAGAGGATGCCGTCGAATGCATATCCGCGACGGTAGGAACGGTATCGCTTTCGAACCCGGTAGGCGAAGCAGAACTGATAGATTTTATCGGCGCCGATTTCACGCCGGAAACAAACGAAAAGATCGCCCTCGAACAGGCGATCGAAAAGCTTGATTCGGAAGAACGCGAAATAATCGGATTGCGCTACTATCGCGGTATGACACAATCCGAAACAGGCAGAATGATGGGGCTGACACAGGTAACGGTTTCGCGCCGCGAGGCAAAAGCGCTGCGACGGCTGCGGGAGGAGCTGGTTTAGTGTCCGCCCTTCCCCGCCCCGGTCACGCGGAGCATTTCGGCAATGCCGCGAGCGGGCTCGCTTTCCTCCACCGGCAGGTTTGTCATGCACAAAAGCCCGAGAACCGGATCGTTCACCTGAGTGAAAATAACGAAAAAGGAAAGCTCATTATCGAAAACATACAGATCCCGCGGGAGAAAATTGCTTTTATCGGGATAAAACGAGCGCATATCGCGGATACAGAAGGCAATGTCGGCACCGTTCATCCGAATGATTCCCGAACGCGGCATATGCCTGTTTACGGCTGCACCGCGGCTCTTTGCGGTGCTTTTATCCCACATCAGCATGAGCTCGCCGCGGCGCTCGACCTCGGCAAGTGCGCCGTCAAAGGATATACGGTTGTACGGCCGCACTACCTCCCAGATAAATCCGCAGGCAGCCGAAACGCCGTAGCAATCCTCCAAACCCATTATACTGCGGTAATAAGGAAGATCCTTGTCGGCGAACCCGGCTATAAATCTTTTTCGCTCTCGCTGCTCCGCGCTGCGTGGGAGCGGTATATATTCCCTTCCGCAAATGGTTTTTACCGCCATTATTTATCATCCTTTGCCGCGGCGCGGATAAAATTGCGGTATTCGAGCGCGGCACGTTCGGTCTTGTTATCGCCGAAGGTATAAAACTCGCCCTCGCGGATATCCACAGGCAAATACCTTTGGTTTACATAATGATTTTTGTACATATGCGGATATTTATATCCGGTATCGGCATCCGGGCGGTGCGTATCGCGCAGATACGGCGGTATTTCCGTACCTCTTCCGGCATTTATCGCGCCGACAGCCGCCGCATATGCATTATATGCCGAATTGGATTTCGGGGCGGTCGCAAGAAGTATCACCGCATCCGAAAGCGGCAGTGTCGCTTCCGGCAAGCCGACGGAAACGGCGATATCCACGCAGGATTTCACAATGGGGATACACATCGGGTATGCAAGCCCGACATCCTCGCAGGCCATGATCATCAGCCTGCGGCAGGCTGATATCAGATCGCCGCCTTCGAGTATCCTGGCAAGATAAAACACGGCTGCATCCGGATCCGAACCCCGCACCGATTTCTGAAACGCGCTCAGAAGATCGTAATGCCCGTCACCGTCGCGGTCGAAGCGCATCGAGGAGCGCTGCGAAAGCGAACGTGCAAGCTCCTTATCCAAAACGTTATCGCAGGAATAATAGAGGTTTTCGAGCGTGCCGAGCGCTTTTCTCACATCGCCACCGCTTCCGCGGGCAATGGCAAGAAGAGTATCGTCGTCGCAGCTCTTTTCGCAACCGCTTTCGGAATTGCATATCCCGAGCGCACGCCGGAGCGCGGGAAGCATATCCTGCTCTGCCACGGGCTTAAACTCGAAAACGCTGGAACGCGAAAGCAACGCGGGATAAAGCGAAAAGAAGGGGTTTTCAGTCGTGGAGCATATAAGCGTGACTCTACCGTCCTCCACATATTCCAGCAGCGACTGCTGCTGTTTTTTATTGAAATACTGTATTTCGTCGATATAAAGGATTATTCCGTCGTACGCCGTGACGGTATGTGAAAGCGCAAGTATATCCTTTATATCCGAAAGCGATGCCGTTGTTGCGTTTATACGGTAGAATTCCCTGCCGTAATTCTTGGCGATGATATCCGCAACCGTCGTCTTGCCGGTACCCGGCGGGCCGTAAAACACAAGCGAGGGCAGATGGCCGCTTTCCATGATACGGCGAAACGGCGCGCCCGGAGCGAGAAGGTGCTTCTGCCCCGCGACTTCATCAAAGCTTTTCGGGCGTACACGGTCGGCAAGCGGCATTTTGTTCACTCCTTACTTTTTTTCATCCTTCTTTTTGTGAAAGCTGAATTTGGATTCCTGATTATTGAAGATACGGTAGATATTCGAGCGGTGCATGAAAATGACGAGAGCACCGACAAACAGCGCAAATACAAGCGAAAAAGTGGGGCGACCCACGGAAAGGTCAGAAGAGTAATACACCGCAGCCGGATAGCACATCGCCGCAATGACGGATGCAAGCGAAACATAGCGCGTTATCAGCAGGACGAGCGCAAACACGACAAATAGAACAAGAAAGATCAACGGGTCGAGCAGAAGAATCATCGTAGCGGCGGTAAGAACTCCCTTGCCGCCCCTGAAATGATAATACACCGGGAAGATATGCCCGAGAATGCAGAAGAGTCCCGCAAGATACGCCCCCTCCTGCGAGGCGAGAACCGCGCCTATGACAACGGATGCCACCTGTTTGCCGATATCACCCGCAAGCGTGAGCAGAGCCCCCTCCTTGCCATAGACACGGTGCATATTCGTAAGCCCGGCATTGCCGCTGCCGAACGAGCGTATATCCTGCCCGAACTTCTTTTTGGAAACGATTATCCCGAAATTGAGCGAGCCGAGCAGATAAGCCGCCGCCGCCGTAATAACCCAGGCAAGCACGACCACTGCCTTTGCGGAATTCCCCTCGAGCCCGGATGCGGCGCGGATCATCACGCCGAAAGCGCCGGGTATCAGCCTGTACAACCAGATCATACGTTTATCCCCTTCGGCTGTTCGCCCTTTTGTTTTATAACGAGCTTTATCGGTGTGCCGGCGAAATCGAACGCTTCGCGCAGGCAGTTTTCGATATAGCGCTGGTAGGAAAAATGAAACAGCTCAGCATCGTTGCAGAAAATAACGAAGGTCGGAGGGCAGATGCCCGTCTGTGTCATGTAATAAATGCGAAGCCTTCTGCCCTTATCGGACGGCGGCTGAACCCGCGCCGTTATCTCCGAAAGGAAATCGTTCAGCAGCCCGGTGGTTATTCTGCGGCGGGCGTTGGCGTATACCTCGTTTATCA
>USHI01000024.1 GCA_900554405.1 uncultured Eubacteriales bacterium
AATGCAGACATTTTTCTTATGGGCAGGAGGTCCCCGCCATGCATTTACGTAAACGTTTAGCGGCTTCTGTTTTGCTGATCATCATTTGCCTCGCCGTATTTTGCTCCTGCAACGGCGATGAAGCTTCCGAAAACACTTCAAAAGGAGAAACCACCGTGGATAATTCCAAACTCAACGATACGGTCTATGCCGAAATCACTATGGAAAACGGCGGCGTGATCAAGCTTGAGCTTTATCACAACATCGCGCCGATAACAGTCGAAAACTTCGTAAAGCTTGCCGACAGCAATTTTTATGACGGGCTGATATTCCACCGCGTTATTTCAGGATTTATGATCCAGGGCGGCGATCCCAAGGGCAACGGCACCGGCGGCTCCGGCACAAATATCAAGGGCGAATTCAGTGCAAACGGCGTTGCAAACAACCTTTCCCACAAACGCGGGGTCATTTCCATGGCGCGCGCCATGGCTCCCGACAGCGCCAGCAGCCAGTTCTTTATCTGCCATGCCGATTCGGTATTTCTCGACGGCAATTATGCAGCCTTCGGCAAGGTAACGGAAGGCATGGATGTTGTCGATGCAATTGCGTCTGTTGCAACAGACAGCAATGACAAGCCCCTCCAAGAGCAAAAAATTAAATCGATCAGGATAACCGGAAGATAAGATTCTTCCTTTCACCGCACTATGATAGAAAAGTACATCAACCGCACGGAATTTGATTCCTATGAGGATCTGAAAAACAATTACAGAGTCACTGTTCCCGCAGACTTTAATTTTGCATATGACATTGTCGACGCATGGGCGAAGGAAGACCCGTACAAGCCGGCTCTGTTGTATTGCAACGACAACGGCGAACGCAGGCTTTACACCTTCTGTGATATGGCTTTGATGTCCAACCGTGCGGCGAATTACTTTCTCTCGCTCGGTATCGGCAAGGGCGACAGAGTTCTTCTTATGCTCAAACAGCGCGTGGAAGCATGGGTATGTATACTTGCTCTTTGCAAAATCGGCGCCGTTTGTATCCCCGCGACATTCCAGCTTACGGAAAAGGATATCGTTTATCGCTGCAATGCTGCCGAAGTAAAGGCTGTCATTACCGTCGCCGATAAAAATATCACCGACAGCGTTATCGCTTCGCTTCCGAAATGCAAAACGGTATTGCATTATGCCGTCGTGGGCGATAAAATACCGGAAGGCGCTTCCGATTTCCGCAAGGATTATTCCGGTTGTTCGGATGTTCTCGAACGAATTCCCAACCTTTCCTCCGATCCGATGCTCATGTATTTCTCATCGGGCACGACCGGTATGCCCAAAATGATACTTCATAGCTATGCTTACCCGCTTGGGCATATCATAACCGCAAAATTCTGGCAGCAGACAGAGGAAGGGAAGCTTCACCTTACGATGTCCGACTCCGGTTGGGCAAAATTCGCATGGGGCAAAATATACGGTCAATGGATATGCGGCGCGGTCATTGTCGCATATGATAACGAAAAATTCAACGCCAAAAATACTTTGGAACTGATTCAGGAAATAGGTGTTACCACTTTCTGCGCCCCTCCGACGATATTCCGTTTTTTGATAAAAGAAGATCTTTCCAAATACGATTTTTCTTCAATAAAGCATTGCTGCATAGCCGGCGAACCGCTTAATCCCGAAGTCTTTTACCGCTTCAGGGAGCTTACCGGGCTCACGCTGACAGAAGGCTTCGGTCAGACCGAAACACCGGTCATCATTGCAAACTTCAAGGGCATGGAAATGAAGCCCGGTTCGACAGGGAAGCCCTCACCGGATTTCGATGTGGATATTGTCGATGAAAACGGCAACAGCTGCGAGGACGGCATTGTCGGATCCATCGTGATAAAGAATCTTTCCAAGCACTATCCCGCAGGGCTGTTCCTCGGCTACCAGCAGGATGAAGCAGCCAACGCGCGCGCATTCCGCATGGACAGCTACAATACCGGAGATACGGCATGGCGCGATTCCGACGGATATTTTTGGTTTGTGGGAAGGAACGACGATGTTATAAAATGCTCCGGCTACCGCATAGGGCCTTTCGAGGTCGAAAGTGCGCTGATGACACACCGCAGCGTTCTTGAATGTGCCGTGACCGCGGCACCCGACCCGGTAAGAGGCCAGGTTGTGAAAGCCACTATAGTCCTCGCAAAAGGCTTTACCGCGAGTGACGAGCTCAAAAAAGAGATACAGGACCATGTCAAAAAGGTCACAGCACCGTACAAATATCCGCGCATAGTGGAATTTGTCGACGAGCTTCCGAAAACAGCCTCCGGAAAGATACGCAGAGCAGAGATCAGAAGGAACCACGGAAAATGAACAAGCTGTACGGTAAACCGTTTTTGCTTATCAAAGCGATATGCTGCCTGCTTCTGACACCGTTATTTCTGCTTATATCATCATTGGTCAATACCGAAGATCCGTTCGTGTATTTGCTTATATCCACGGTTCCTGTAATGGCACTGTACACCGTGCCCTATTGGGTCACATTACACTGTATCAGGAAATACCCCGTGAATAAGATCGGCAAATATATCGCTCTCGATGCACTCTGTGTTTATCTGCCGACTGTCGCCGGTATCTTGGGTTACGAGCTTATCGATGCGGCGATAAACGGCCAGACAGCCGTTTCCGGATTCACGACAATCGTGTTTTCGGTTGTATGCATACTCATAGCGGGAATGTTCTGGGTAAATTACAGAATATTTTCGCGCCGATAATAAAACCGCCCTTAGCTCAGCGGATAGAGCAACGGATTCCGATTCCGTAGGCCGGGGGTTCAAATCCCTTAGGGCGGGCCACCAAAAAAGCGCTTAGCATTGTTTGCCAAGCGCTTTTTCGGTTATATTCGCCTTGCGGCGAGTGATATTGCCTTCGGCAGTAATATTATGGCTTCGCTATGGCCAAAATATCATGCCGAGCAATGCTCGGCATATCACTTGGGTTTACTTAATTTATAACATAATAAGTGCTGCGCGTAGTGTAAACACACATTAGTACATGTTGTGCCATTCTGCCGCGCAGTCACATGAAAGAGCACTTGCGAAAGCGAGTGCTTTTTTGTTATATCCGGGTTTTACCGATTAATCCCGAAGTCTTTTACCGACTTTGTTTTCCGTGTATCGTTTCCCTGTATTACAGAAAATTTATATTTTATGTAATTGGCGCAAGCGGAAAGCAGGGCAATAATCTGCCGGTTTCCGGAGTATTGCCCTGCTTTTGTATCGCTATGGTCTTTTTAAGAAGAAGGTTTACGGAGACAATCGCCGCACTTGCCATACAGCACCGTGCGCGAGTTATCGAGCACAAAATCGTGTTCCTGCCTTATATGAGCGGAAATTTCGGATAATGTATCGCATTTAAGGTGTATCGTTTTATTGCATTCGGTACATACAAGGTGATAATGCGTTTCGCAGTCTTTATCACCTACATACTGATAGCAGCATTTGTTGCCTGCGCCGGTTTCATATTTACGCACAACGCCCTTGGCGCAAAGCTTTTCGAGCCTGCGGTACACTGTCGATCTTGAAACGCTGGCGGAAAGCGCCTCCGCCAGCTCGTCGGCGGTAAAATGCTTTTCCGGATTGGCGGAAATATACTCTATCACAGCCGAATTCTGTTTTGTGACATAAGCCATATCATCACCGAAAATAAATATGAATAATATATTAACTCATCAGCCGTTGTCGGAAAAAATCGAATCGGATTCATCGTCATTATCCTGCGAAGCTTCCTCCGGATGATCCGCATAATACGGGTCGATAACATACCTCTTTACGTTCGGATAAGCGCAGTACACGCCGATATACGTGAGGAAGGATACAGCGAACATGCAAAGGAAAATGATCGCAAACTGCGGGAGCAGTATCCAAATATAGACAAACAGCAAAGCGAATGCAAGGCTGGAAAAGAAGGCCGCCAAATTACGCTTTATGCCGAGCGCGGCAAGTATCAGTGCATTTTTGAACATCTTCCCTATCGTCATGTTGCAGGTCACGAGCTGGATATAGATATAAAAGCGCATGATATAATACACAGCGGCGAAGAGGATCGAAGCGTAATAAAACACGAGCATCATGAAGCTGTTGCCTGCATTTGCGTTATAAGCGATAAGATCATACCCGAGCAAAAGTATTATCAGCAGATCGATTATCCCGACGGCAAGCCCCTGTTTAAGATTGCGCTTTATTGCATAGAAGTAATCGCTCCAGGATTCGGTATGCTTACCGTTGCAGATGTTGCGGATGTTGTATACCAGACCGACAGTGGAAAGCCCGAAGGTGAAAACGAGCGCGGCGGCGAACCAGCGCAACACCTTGGAAGCCGTCGAAACGACCGAAAGCGTTACTGTAACGCCATATTGTGTAAAAAGCGCCGCCGTAAGCGGAGAAACGCTGCCACCTGCTGCATAAAATGCCGCGGATTGCGCATAAAGCGGATCGCCCGCAGTGATGGTTTTGTCATCGAGGAAGCCGGTGATTCCGAAAAGAGCGACAAACGCAAAAGCATTGCAAAGCGTAAATATAAGGTTAGAGGCGGAAAGCTTCCCAAGTTTGTTTTTCAGAAGCTTGAAGAAAAAGGCGAAGCCGAGATTTTTATCATACTCAGCCTCCTGCTTCGTTATGCCCTTATCCTTTTTGTTGTTTGTACCGGAAAAGAAATTGAATAATCTGTTTGCCATTATCTGCCCTCAAGCGCGCGGGTGGAATTTGATATAGCTGTTCTTCATTTTATCCTTCAGGAACTGAGCATAGCGCTGCGTGGATGAAATATCCGAATGCCCGAGAATGACCTGAATGTCATGGATATCCGCTCCGTTTTCGAGCAGGTGCGCCGCAAAGGAGTGACGCAGCGTGTGGGGCGTGATAGTACTCTTTATCCCTGCTGCGGCGGCATATGCTTTCAGTATCTTCCAAAAGCCCTGGCGAGACATACGTTCGCCGGTGATATTAACAAAGAGCGCGTTTTCATCGACCGTGTTGACAAGGACAGAACGGGATTTTTCGATATAAGTGTTTACCGCTTTTACGGCGACGGGGTATATCGGAATAAAGCGTTCCTTTTCCCCGCTTCCGCAGCGGATGAAAGAAAGCTGGGGGTTGAAATCGTTTATGTTCAAGCCGATAAGCTCGGAAACCCTTATGCCGGTAGCATAAAGTATTTCAAGCATGGCTTTGTCACGAATACCTTTGATATCCGTAGTATCCGGCTTTGCAAGAAGCGCATCGATCTCCTTGGAGCTGAGTATGTTGAGCTGCTGCTTCGGGATCTTGTCGTTATGAACATCTCTCGCCGGATTGCTGGGACATATGCCCTCGGAAACAAAAAAAGAATAAAGGCTGCGCAAAGAAGAAAGCGTACGGGATACCGAAGCCGACGAAAGGCCGTTGTTGGTAAGATAATTTTTGAAATCGTAAACCGTATCCGTGTCTACGTCTGAAAAATCGATAATGTTGGATTCGCACGCGTATTCGGTAAACTTGCCGAGATCACGTCTGTACGCCTGGAGAGTGTTGTCGGATGCCTTCTTCTCGTTGCGAAGATAATCATAATAAATATTAAGTTGTGAGTTGAAAGTGTTTTCACAACCGGTCATTTGAATACCCTTGAATACCTTGTTTATATAATAAAGTAAATAATCAGATTCGCAAAGAAAGAAAAGAAGTGCAGCGCCAAGTATTCCTGCAACAGCTTTCTGTCGAAAAGCCGGGCGCTGCCGGCAAATGCATTAGCGGAATAGAAGAACGAATTCGCCGCAGACAAAGCGTACAGAAACGTAGCGCAGCAAACCAAAATGCGCTCGTAAATACATACGGATGTATAGACCGCGCAGCCGGCATAAGCAAAAGCCAAAGCGGAAGCGGCTGCGGATACAACACGCCCGAAAACGGTAAAACCGAAAATAAATGCCGCCGTCTGCACAAATAACAAGCAGCAGATGCAAAACGACACCCCCGGCCTGCAGACAATAAGACGTGCAAGATCGCCATTCAGCGCCGCGAAGCAGCACCCAGCAAACACAAGCAAAAACATTGCTACGGTAAAGCAGAGCGTAACAGAAAGGCGGCGCGAAAGAGCGCGCTCCGCAAAGCGTACAAAAGCGCCGCGGCGGCGCTTCGCTTCGGCAACGGGAACAACCGCGCCGACAGCATTGATTTCTTCTGGCATAAATCATCACCCGCTAAAATGTTATGCGGACAAGCAACGGCAAATACCGCAAACGCACAAGGCGTTTCAATACGACTGATAATTATGTTATGTGCCTTTCGCATGGCGTTATATATATCATAATACAAAAAGCTCCCGATTGCAAGAGCATTTGCCAAAGTTTCCGAAAATTGGTGATTATGACAGTATATTATGTAAACATAATTATGTAAACCACGTAAACCGGCACAACATTTGGTGCTCGGGCAAAGGCACCCGACTATATCTTGCTTTTTTGAAAATACAGTCGATTTTTGCCGCGCACAAAAAACAGCCGGGTGGATTCCCGGCTGTTTCGGTTTTTGCAATTATTCAATGGTATCTTTCCCATTTGTCGCACAGCCTGCGCAGCGCCATAGCCGTGTCCATTCCGGGACGAACGAGCAGTGTAAAATCGGTTTTGCGATACTCGTCGTGGATCGTCTGTATATCGCTGCGAAGCTTTTCGTCGTGTACAAGGGCGCCCTTCCCCGCGCACCGGCCGAACCATTCGTTCAACGCCTTTAATTCCGGCAATGTAATGCAGCACATCATTTCATATGCACAGGTCCTGCAATAGACATTGTCGGAATTTTCCTTGATGGTGCTGCTTGTGAAATACGGGTTTACATGACCGTGTTCCTCCGCCCTGCGTATTCCCGAGAGTATGGAATAATCCTCGTCCGTGCCGAGAACTTCCGTAAAGAGCTTTTCTTTTTCGATAATATCGCTCCACGACTTTGTGTATTCCGAGAAGTCTCCGGCGTAAAGCTTCAAAGCACAGCGTATCATTGCAAAATGTATATCGCGTGATATTGCGGTACGCGCCATATCGAGCGCTTCACGGCGTGCACCGTCGCTTTCGGCAAGCGGGTATATCTCTGCGATGAGCTTTATGACTTCATATGCGGCATCGCCTGTTTTTTCATATTCCGCAAGCTGTGAAGCGAATACAGCCAGGCGTTTTTCATCGATATTCGGAGCAAACAGCGGCGTTTCGTATTCCGAGGTAAGCTCGCCGAGCGAGAAATCTCTGAATATATTGCGTTCCGGATGCAGTCTGTCGCCGCCCCAATGACCGAATCGGGATATTTCGAGCAGAGCTTCATATGCCTTTACAGCACGTCTGTATATCGTCTTGCCGAACCTTCCGAGGCAGTAATCATGAATGAAGATATAAAGGTCCTTTTCGGGTTCCGGGTGCCATGAATTCTTTGCTATGTATTCAAGCATCATGCCATCGCCGTGCGAAAGTTCCTGCCAGCCGACAAAGCCTACGCACTTTTCATCCCCCGCTGCGATCCGCAGGCGTTCCGCTATCAGACCGTAATCGCCTCTGATATCGTTTTCCGGCTCGTAAGCATGAAATATACCGAATATATACGGGAATTTACCGCATACTCCCCATCCGGTAAAATTGGATTCGGCATACCTTGTATCGGAGGTGTAATCGAAAATAATGCATTGGCTCGGATCAAGCTCGCCAAGCAGTTCGAAAACCTCCTCGTTTTTCCAAAACATCGAAAAATCCCAGGATGCTATAAGCAGCTTCGAACCGGGATAGCGTGTTCTGAGCAAATTGCATATTTTGCCGTATACGCTCTTCTTCAACGCAAGATTCTCTTCCCTGCTTGCCGAAAAAAGCCTTTCCGCCAACCCGATAGTATGAAATATACCGCTGTTTCCGAATTCGTTTACCGTCGCTTCTGTAAGCCCGAAATAAAGCTCTGTTTCACGTTCGTTGCGAATATCCCAGACAAGCGAGCGTTTATCGCTGTAAAGATCGTTGGACTGCCGGAGAAATGCGGGATGATAGCTTTCGAGAAAGCTTTCGGGTGTTTGGGAATACCAGTGTGTCATCGTTCCGCAATCCACTGGGCGAATAAGGTGCAGCAGATCAGCATATTCGTTTATCTTGCGCTCCAGTTCCTCGTCATCGCGGCTGCTTCTGATAGGCGTGCGTTCGTAAAAACCGGTCTGTCCGGGATATTTACAGCCGTCCGTATTATCGGCGGGAACCTCCTGCGGAAATGCACGCTCGAATGCGTTGCGATTCCCCAACCGCAGCATAAACATATTGAATTTACGTTTGATAAGCCAGTCGAGCTCTCTTTTCCAATCGTCAAAGCCCCATTCTTCCGCCTGAAAGCGATAAAGCGAACGGTGGGCAAAATAGCGTTGGCCCCGATATCTGAACCGGGGAGCTTCGGAATATTCGGCACGCACATACTTTGGCACACGCGCGGGGAGCCTGTCTTCATCCCAAAAATAGCAAACTCCGAAGCAGCGTTCGAAATAATCGTATACCGCATAAAGAACAGCGCGTTCGCATCCGCCTGTAAAGCCGATCCCGCCGTCCGTGGCGTTCACGGAAAAGGCTTCCTCGTTTTCGGATTTTTCCACAAGAAAACGTACCTCTGCCGGGCGTTCGTCACAAACGGCATTGATATACTTTTTGAATTCGGATGCGGCGTGCAGCATCGTGGGAGTGTTTTCGCTGATAAAGTTCATGATCTACCTTTGGCTTGACATATTGTTATTTTATGATAAAATCAGAATGAAACGGGGGTGAGCGCGTGGGAAAACGCGAAATTACAGCGGGCAAAAACGATGCCGGGCTTCGGCTCGACAAATTCCTGCTGAAAAAGTACAACGATCTTCCTGTATCGCTTATGTATAAGCTGATCAGAAAAAAGGATATAACCGTAAATCGGCACCGAACGGAAGAAAAGTATATTATTTCCGAGGGTGATATTATCAAAATATATGCGCCGGATGATGTTTTCGCGGAAAAAGCCGCCCGCCGCAAGGGCGATGCAGCCAGGCTGCGGGTCGCATACGAGGACGAAAATATACTTATAGCCGATAAAGAATCCGGGCTCCTTGTCCATTCGGATGAAGGCACGCGTGAAGACACCCTGATCGACCGTATAACGCAATACCTTATTGAAAAAGGTGAATTCGACCCGGATTCCGAAAACAGCTTTGCGCCCGCGCTCTGCAACCGTATCGACCGCAACACACAAGGGCTTGTAATCGCCGCAAAGAACGCGCAGGCATTGCGTGAAATGAATGACATTGTCCGCGAAAGGGCGGTTTCCAAAAAGTATCTTGCCGCCGTCCACGGCTGCCCGACCCCGCGTGAGGGGGAATTGAAGTTCTTCCTCGAAAAGGATCACGAAAAAAACATGGTATTTGTCAGGCGGTCTCAGGGAGCGAACGCAAAAACGGCTGTAACGCGGTATTCAGTGCTTGAATACGACCGCAAAAAGGATATTTCGCTTCTGGAAATAGAGCTGATAACCGGCAGAACACACCAGATCCGCGCGAGCTTTGCGCATATCGGCTGCCCCTTGGTCGGCGACGGAAAATACGCCGTGAACAAAAGCGACCGCGAAATAGGGTATTCATCGCAGGCATTGTGCGCATATTCGCTCTGCTTCGACAAGGTATCCGGAATGCCCGCTCTCGGTTACCTGCAGGGGTTGAAGGTCACCTCCGCCGAACCGGAATTTTTAAGGCTGTTCCGCGGATACCACAAAGGCTGATCACATCGCGGAAACGATTTGCCCCCACAGGACTTCCCTGCCTTCGCCGGTAAGCGACGAATACAGAACAAGCGGAGTATCCTTCCGCAAAACGGGGTCGGTAACGAGCTTTGTGCAGGCTTCGTTAAGCTTTGTTTTGTTGAGCTTGTCGCATTTTGTCACAACGACGATATACGGAACACTGTAGTGCTCGAGATAGTCAAGCATCATTTTATCGTCTTCCGTCAGCCCGATACGAATATCCACAAGCTGCAATACGCATTTCAGCGCATCGTTATTTTCGAAATACTGCTGTGTCAGAGCCGACCATTTCTCGATATCGCCCTTTGGTCTTCTGGCAAATCCGTAGCCCGGCAAATCGACAAGCATGAGTTTCGAATCGACCTCATAATAATTCACCGTGATGGTCTTGCCCGGTTCCGAACTCACCCGCGCCAGCTTTTTTCTGCCGAGCAGCGAATTCATAAGCGAGCTTTTACCGACATTCGATCTCCCGGCAAAGGCTATCTGAGGCAGCCCGTTTTTTATGAGCTGCCACCCGAGCCCGGCGGTGATCTTCAGGTCTGTTTTGTGCAGATTCAATCCGCCGAAAGACATTTCCATAAATTTCACACCAACGCGCCCGCGAAAACTTCCGAAACATGTGTTACGGGAACGAATTCGAGCGCATTTTTTATTTCGTCCTCAAAATCGTTTACATCCGCAAGGTTTTCCGAAGGGATGATAACGGTCTTTGCGCCGCATTTATAAGCAGCCATGGATTTTTCCTTCAAACCGCCGATCGGAAGAACACGCCCGGTGAGTGTTATCTCGCCGGTCATGCAGACGCTTTGTCGGACAGGCCTTGCCGTGAGCTCGCTCAGCAGAGCGGTGGCAATGGTGATACCGGCAGACGGACCGTCCTTCGGTATAGCTCCCTCGGGAACATGGATATGTATATCCAGATCGGTATAGAACTTCGGATCCACGCCGAGCTCGTCGCAATGCTTGCGGATATAGCTCATCGCTGCGCGGGCGCTTTCCTTCATGACATCGCCTAAATGCCCGGTGAGCTCGAGCTTGCCGCTGCCCTTCATGGAGCTGCACTCTATACGGAGCATATCTCCGCCGAGCTGTGTCCACGCAAGACCGTTCACAACGCCGATCTCATCCTCTTTATATATTCTGTCCGGTATAAACCGCGGAGCACCGAGCATATCGCGCAGCATTTTAACATCCACGCTGACCTTCGGCGCGCCCTCGACTATCTTCATGGCGCTCTTACGGCAGACAGAGGCTATTTCGCGTTCGAGCCCGCGCACGCCGTTTTCGCGCGTGTAGGAGCTGATAAGCTCGGCAATCGCTTCGGTGCCGATCCTGCATTTCGATGCGGTCAGTCCGTGCGCCTTTAACTGCTTCGGTATAAGATGGTGCTTTGCGATAGCGATCTTTTCGCTGTCGGAATAGCTGTCCATGCGTATGATCTCGAGCCGGTCCAGCAAAGCGGGAGGAATGGTTTCGGTGGTGTTTGCCGTTGCAATGAACAGACATTCCGAAAGATCGACAGGGAGCTCGATAAAATTATCACGGAACGCGGAATTCTGTTCGGAATCGAGCACCTCAAGCATTGCGCTTGTAGGATCGCCGTGCGAATCGTTTGCGAGCTTGTCCAGCTCGTCGAACAGCATAACAGGGTTCGAGCTGCCGGCGATCTTCAATGCGTTTATGACTCTGCCCGGCATGGAGCCGATATATGTTCTTCTGTGACCGCGTATTTCCGCTTCGTCGCGCACACCGCCGAGCGCTATACGCACGAATTTGCGCCCGAGTGCCGTTGCAATGGATTTTGCAACGGAAGTCTTGCCCACACCGGGAGGGCCCACAAAGCAAAGTATCTGCCCTTTCAGCTCGGGATTAAGCTGCTTTACGGCGATAAATTCAAGTATACGTTCCTTGACCTTTTCTATCCCGTCGTGATCGCGGTCGAGTATTTTGCGCGCCGCCGCGACATCGATCCTGTCCTTTGTTTTTTTGTTCCAGGGAAGCTCAAGGCAGGTCTCTATATAGTTCCGGATAACGGTCGCTTCCGGGGTGCCGAACGGCATTTTCAAAAGCTTGCTGTTTTCTTCGAGCAGTTTTGTCCTGACCTCTTCGGGGATATCCGCATCCTTTATAGCCGCGAGATATTCCTCGGAATCGTCGATATCATCTTCCCCGCCTTCGCCGAGCTCGCTGCGGATAACGCGTATCTGCTCGCGCAGGTACATGTCCCGCTGCTGACGCTGAAGGTTATTGCGAACCTTCTGCTGTATGCCGTTTTCCAGCTCGTATACGGCAATGTCCTTGCGGAAAATATCGCAAAGCTTGCGTATACGGTTTATCGGATCGTATTCGAGCAGAAGCTCCTTGCGCTCCTCGTAATTGACAATGAATATGTTCGCAAGAAAATCCGCCGCGCCGGAAGCTTCGCGGATTTTTTTTGCGTCCTCGATAATATCCTCCGATGGCTTGCGGACATATTCGAGATACTGGGTAAATATCTCGCACAGCTCGCGCAAGGCAACGCGCTCCTGGGTATATGTGGGCATTTTGCGCAGCTTATGCTCCCGTACCTCGCAGCGGATGACTCCGTTTTCGGTAAATCCCCTGCCTCTGTCCGCGCGGGAGAGACATTCGGCAACGACGGTATAGCTTCCGTCGCTGTTTTTCGTATAGCTGAGAATATTTGCAACCACGCCGACTTCAAGCAGGTCGCCTTCCTCGGGCATGACTGTCGAAATATCGTTTTGCGGAACAAGGAATATCGTCCCGCCGCTTGCCATGGCGTTTCTCAACGCATTTACGGATATATCGCGCCCTATTTCAAAGCTTGCCGTTGTCCCCGGAAATACGACAACCCCGCGAAGGGCTATCGTATCGAGCAGAACGGTTTGGCTTTCCGTTTCCTTTTCTGTGATCTTGTATGCCATTTTTTCCTCGTTATTTGCCCAGCGAAGCGGCGCCGATTATACCGGCATCGTTGCCGAGCTCTGCAATTTTTATCACTGTTTTCTTATCGCTGTGGCGGGAATACTGTTCGCGCTCAACGATCTCGCGCAGAGGCGCCAGAAGCTCCTCGCCTTCCTTGCTTATCCCGCCGCCGATACTGAGCACCTCCGGCTGGAATATATTTATAAAGTTGACTATACCGCAGGCAAGGTATTCGATATATTCGGCCACTACCTCGGCGCCCGCAGTGTCTCCGGCACGCTTGGCATCGAAAGCGGTCTTTCCGTTCACCTTGG
>USHI01000025.1 GCA_900554405.1 uncultured Eubacteriales bacterium
ACCGTTCTCTGCCCGAACCACAAGACTTATAGTTCCTTACGACTGTTAAGCCTTCGCTTTCCGTCTTTTTTCATATTGCCTGTTTATCTTGCGGCTTCAAGCCCGGATTCCCAGAATGTCGGTTTATCCGAGCTTTTTATACATTCAAAGCTGTCGCGGATCGCCTTGCAGAGGTATTCGGCTCTTGCGGCTATTCTTTCGTTTTTGAAGCAGCCGGGGTAGGAATCCTCGTTGAAGCACATATTTTCAAACAGCCGCGAACGGTCCTCACCGGGGAATGTTCTCGAATAAGAATCCATGAAGTAGGGGTCTGCGGTGTAATCCATGACGTATTTCGTATCGGAAATATCATACCCCTGCGAATCGACATATGAATAGAAATATCCGTCGCCGGGAACATATCCGAACCATTCGGCGTATGCATCCGGATTGTTTATGTTGATATAGCTGTCGACAGCGTGCATAAGCTCGTGGCAGAAGGTGGGAGCAAAGCCGTAATAGTTGATGTCTATCACGATTCTGCCGATCCCGTAATCCGAATAATGGTAGGCGACGGGAGAGCTTGTGGAATTGGGGTCTGTCGGTTTCAGTGTGCCGGTGAAATAGATTATCAGCTTGCTGTCGGCGCCTTTGTCATTTTTGCGGAAAAGCTCCTGCATAAAGCCTTTCGGGAATTTGCCGAGCATATCGTCAAGGGCTTTAAGCTTTTCGATTATCGTGTATTTGTCGGTACATTTTTCGGCGACAAAATCGGGAAAGTCATTCCCGACAGCAGTACCGGTATATACGATAACGCCGTATTTTTCCTCGATATCAGCGGCGAGCTTTTCGGGAGTCAACGTGGGCTTGCGTTCGACCGGCTCCTTGTAGCCGCCGGTGTAAATACAGAAATCGGAGCTGCGGTTTTGATAGCTTTCTTCGCCGCCGCCTTCGGCGTTTGTGTAAACAACATTTATAAGCGTAAAGCGTTCGTCGCAGGCAATGAATTCTATCCCTGCGGAAAGCTTTTCATCCGATGCCGCAAACTCGCGGCGCAGCCTCAGCACACCGGCTGTATCGTATGCGCGCAGCGTGCAGGCAAGCCCGTCATATGCGACGGTAAAGAAAAGATTTTCGCTTACATCCAGAAGGCTTTCGCGGTAATCCTCAAGCGCGATGACGGTTTTGACTTCCGGGGTATCAAAATCGGTTATCGAAACGCTCGAATTCGTAAAGGAATGCTCGAATATATGATTGCCGAAAACCAGAACACCACCGGGATCGCCGGTTCGGACAGTCCTTACGGAGTTATTATCGCCGGCGTCGATAAGAAAATGCGTTATGACCGAATCGCCCTTTGTCGACCCCTGGAAATGGTATTCGTTTCCGTTGCGGTAAAAGAAGGAAACATAATTGTATTCACCGTCGAATTCGGCAAGCAGGGATTCGGCGCTTCCGTCATCGGAAAGGTATATGCCGCTGTTATTTGTAATGCGGATATATCCACCGCCGGGGAAGACGGTATAAATGGAGGAATCCTCAACCGGGGCGGAGCTGTCGTCAAGCAGCCGGGATTTTGCGGGCTTGTCGTCTGTCGGGGCGGTGTATTCGGCATATGTGCCGTAAAACGAGGTGATATAATACCCCTCGCCGTAAGCACAGATCCGTGAGCAGTAATTAACGCCTATATCGGTTTCCTTTTCAAGTGCGCCCGTAGCCGGGTCGTATATGCGCACGAAGGAATCGGTGTCATTGCGGAACAGTATCGCCACGCTTCCGCCCTTAAGCACTGACGCGGAAACGGGGTAATCCCCGCCGCCGTAATCAATGTAATCTGCGCGGATAAGCCCGTCCGGCAGGGTTTCTCCGCGGTAGGTCGGCTGTTCCGGCTCTGTGGCGGAGGTATGCGAAACGCCGGAAGAGGTGTCCGGCGCGGATGTACGGGAGCTGTCGGCTCCGTCCGGCCTTTTGCAGGAAAACAGCGTGAAAACGGTTATAAATGCAAGAAGTATTGTAAGCAGCTTCGGGATCGGTTTCATATTTGCCTCCGAAAATTGTCTTTACGGTGATTATACAATATGTTTCGTGTTGTGTCAACCGCACTTTACGGTTGCATAATTTGCACTTTTGTGCTAAAATACGGAAAACCGTCGTTCGGAGGCGCATTATGGAATTTGTTGCAACCTGTCTTTTCGGCATAGAAGGAATACTCGGCGCGGAGATAGATTCGCTCGGCTATAAAAGAACGGAGACCATAGACGGGCGTATCACCTTTGAAGCACCCGAAAGCGCCGTTGCGCGCTGCAATATCAGGCTGCGCACGGCGGAACGTCTGTATATCCGTCTTGCCTCCTTCCGTGCGGAGACCTTCGATGCGCTTTTCGAAGGTGTAAAGAAGATCGAGTTCGGCGATTATATCGGCAGAAACGATGCGTTTCCGGTAACCGGGCATTCGGTGCGTTCAAAGCTGTTTTCCGTTCCGGATTGCCAGCGTATTATCAAGCGTGCCGCCGTCGCCGCGATGAACCGCCGTTACGGGCTCGAACGCTTCGAGGAAACGGGTGTCAAATACAGGATAGAATTTTTCATTCTGAACGATATTGCCGCGATAATGCTCGATACCTCCGGTGTTGCGCTGCATAAGCGCGGCTACCGTGCTGTTGCCGGTGTCGCGCCGCTGCGCGAAACGCTTGCCGCCGCGATGGTAAAGCTTTCGCGTATGCGGGATAACGTCATTGTCTGCGATCCGATGTGCGGCAGCGGTACAATAGCGGTGGAGGCGGCGCTGTGCGCCACGAATACCGCGCCCGGGCTGAACCGCAGCTTTGCGGCGGAGGAATTCGGATTCCCCTGCAAACGCGCCTTTCGTGACGAAAGGGAAGCCGCCCGTGCCGAAATCACCCCGCCGTTCACGCAGATATTCGGTTCGGATATCGATCCGGAAGCGGTGAAGCTCGCCGTGGAAAACGCCGAAAAGGCAGGCGTGGGCAAAGCGATAAGCTTTTCGGTTGCGGATGCGCGGAAGTTCCGTTCGCCGCTGGACGGTGCAAGGGGGACGGTGATCGTTAATCCGCCGTATGGCGAACGTATGGGCGACCTTGCAAGCGCGCGTGCGCTTTACCGCGAATTCGGCAGGGCAGTGCAGAGCAATATCCCCGCGTGGCAGCTTTATATCATAACCTCCGATGCGGATTTCGAACGGTATTTCGGCAGAAGGAGCGATAAAAAGCGCGTCCTTTATAACGGAATGATAAAATGCGAGCTTTTTCAGTATTTCAAAAAGCATTGAAAAAAGCCTTTCTGCGTGAAGGGCTTCATAAGGAGGAGGGCAGCGCAGTATTTGTGCTGCCTTCTTTTTGTGCTGCCCGGGAAAAGCTTTAATCAGGCACTTTTTTCCTTCGGAACGGGGCCGCCGTTAATTACGAGCCGGCGGAAACGGTTTGCCGCATTCTGTGTATGCTCTGTGTCGGGTTCCTGGAGGAGGTTATCTTCCGCGGGCTTCTGTTTAAGGCGATCGCAAGGGGCAATATCAGGTCCGCCGTCATTATTTCAAGCGTGACATTCGGCATCGGGCATATTATCAACCTGTTTAACGGCAGCGATATGGATCTTGTCGGCAATCTTTGCCAGATCGCCTTCGCCGTCGCGGTCGGCTTCCTGCCGGTCACGATCTTTTATCGCGGCGGAAGCCTGCTTCCTTGTATTATTGTCAATTCCGCAATCAACACGATCGGTACGTTTGCAAATGATAAAGCCGTTACTGCGGAAATGCACATTATTCATTTGGCGATCCTTATTGCTATAACCGTTGCCTATACCCTGGTACTGATAAAAACACTTCCGGATAATGATCAGGCGCCGAGGGCTGCTGATTGATAATACAGACCGGCTTCATGCCGCCCGGGATGAAATGAATCCGAAATCAAGTACGGGCGTGCAGCCGGCTGCCGCAAGGGTTTTATTCCGCGCCTGCAATGCCATAAAAGCGCAAAGCATAAAAAGAAGCCCGCAAGTCCGTCGTCAACGGGCTTGCGGGCCTTTGTGTGGTGCCGGTGGCGGGGGTCGAACCCGCACGGGGTATTAGCCCACCGGATTTTGAGTCCGGCACGTCTGCCAATTCCATCACACCGGCATCGCTGCACCGCACATTATAACACACAAAAAGATGTTTTGCAACAGTTTTTTTGCGTGTGTACAGCGGTACGGTTGACAATACCGCCGGGCGGGTGGTAAAATACGCTTATGAACCTTAACGGAGGTACATTTCGGATGAACCGTTTGTTTGAAAGCTGCCTTGCCGTGCGCGAGGCGCGGAATTCTTTACGCTACAAAGGCATGTTTTCGGTGGTTATTGCGTTTATGCTCGTTTCCTTCGGCGGCGGCCTGGTCGCTTCGATACTCACCGCCATATCGCAGACGGCATATATTGTAAACAGCGCCGATTTCCGCGAAGCCGCGGCGGCAGGGAACGAAAACGCGGCTTACGAAGCGATCGAACGCCTGCTTGCATCTCCGCCGGCATGGATGGGCATAGTCTCGCTTTTTGCTACTGCCGGCAGTATCGCAGCCGTACTGCTGTATTGCCGCAGGTCGGAACACAGGCGGCTTTATACGCTCGGTATCTGCCGCGAGGGTGCCGTTTGCGAATACCTGCTGGGATTTTTGTTCGGCGCCGCTGCGATCACCGCCTCTGCCGCAGCCATTATCGCCACCGGCAACGGTGTATGGAAAGGTACGGAGAGCGGCGCAAATGCCGCGTACATTATTCTGTATTTTGCGGGTTATCTTGTTCAGGGGTTTTCGGAAGAGCTTCTGCTGCGCGGGTTCCTGCTTGTTTCGCTTTCGAAGAATTGCAGCGGGAATACTGCCGTACTCGGATCTGCTGCGGTTTTTGCATTGTTCCACCTCGGCAATAATGCCGTCACACCGCTTGCGCTTATCAATTTGTTCCTTTTCGGCGTGTTTGCCGCGATATGCTTTCTCAAGCGCGGCAGCATCTGGATGATAGCCGCATTCCACAGCGCGTGGAATTTCGTGCAGGGGAATATTCTGGGAATAAGTGTCAGCGGCGGTGCGGGATCCGAATCGGTATTCGGTATCGGGCTTACCGGCGCGGATTGGCTTTCCGGCGGCGGATTCGGCGCGGAGGGCAGCATTTTTACAACGGCGGTGCTTGCAATATTCGTTTTGCTTGCCTGCATTTCAAAACAGAAGCGCCTGCTTCCGCCGCGCTTTTGCGAACGCGGCGAATTCTGCACCGCGGCTGTTTCGGAATCGGATTTTTCCGCCGATGCCCGGTAAATGATGCTTGACAAATCCGCAGCGAAGAAATATAATCACCCTACATCACCCGAAAGGAAAAACGTTATGAAAACAACAAAAGCAATTATCGCTTTAATTCTCGCGCTTTGCGCCGCCATATCCTTTGCCGCGTGCTCCAAGGGCGGGGAAACAAGCACCTCCTCCGCAGACAAATCCGCATCCTCCGCTGCCGATACCGCATCGGTTGCCACTTCCGCAGACACCTCCGGCGAATCGGAATCTTCTTCCGAAACGGATGCGACCGGCCTTGTGGGCGAATGGGTGTTCACATATGAGATGAGCGAGATAATGGCGGCTACCTTTGCCGCGACTCTGCCCGATCTTGTGCTTTCCGAAAACAGCCTTCCGCTCAAAGCCGAATATACCTTCGCCGAGGACGGAACATATTCTACCGCTATCGATACCGCTTCTCTTTCCGAAAGCCTGGAAGCTTATAAGAAGATACTTGCCGCCGATCTGAAAAAGTATTTCGACGACAAGGGCGATGATAGAAGCGACGAGGCGATCAATGAACTCCTTCTGCCTCTTTCGGCGGAAGCCGTCGCCTCCCAAGGCTCCGAGGTCAACGGCAAATACACCGTGACGGAAGTCGATGGGAAGAGCACCCTCACGCTTGTTCCTGCCGATGAATTCGGCGATACCGAATCCGAGGAATACGAGATCGTTTCCTGCGATGCAAAAAAGCTTGTGCTGAAGCAGGGTGTCGGCGAGAATTCCGTAGAGCTCGAGTTCACCCGTAAATAATCACGGATATAAAAAAGCACTCGCCGGTAAAGCGGGTGCTTTTATTTTTGGTTTGGGCAGCGGTTATCCGATGCTCTTGTAATACGCGACAGCAAGGTCGACAACAAGCCCGTAGCTGGATATGCCGGATTTCTGCCCCTGCGATTTCAGGAAGGTATCGTTTACCTTGCCGGAAACCGTGCTCGCCGTGCTTTCGCGGTACTTATCGAAGAATTTCGAATAAGCCGAAAGCTCGCCGATGCATTTCTTCGGTGTAATGGAATTCAGCTCGCGGAAGAGGTTTTCGTCCTCCGTTCCGCGCACAGCCGTATAAAGTGCGCTGCGGAGGTAGTTCAGCATATTCATATATGCGCTGTAACGCACATAATTGTCGTCGCTTGAAGCACACACGAGAAAGGCGACAAAATTTGCTTCCTCCTCGCGGGAGATACCGCGTTGGTGCGCCATTTCGTGCGCCATGGTGAACGGGCGTATGAAATCCGGGTAATTGGTATTTATATTCGCTTCGCCCGTCATATAGGTGTACACACCCGAAATGTGGGTATACGTCATCGGTTCGGAAAGCGCGATCGCCTTCGGTTTCGATGAAAAATGCGAAATATAATCCACTCCGGCGGCATAACCGTCGAACGCGGAATTGACCTTTTCCGTCAGCTCGGAAAAGCCGTACGGCATTACCGAATCGCCCGTCGAATCAAAGGAAACGTTCGGAAGCACATTATCCATTTCGTTTATCACCTTTTGGGCGGTTTCGTAAAGCTCAAAGGCAGAAACGGCGCTGCGTTCAATACCGAGGTTTTTCTCCAACGGGTTGCGGTTGTAGCCCGTGCCGAAGCCGGCAAAGAAAAGTATGCCGATAACGAGCAGCAGGCTTATCAGCGGCTTCAGAAGGCGGTAAAACCTGCGGTTGCTCGAATCGCGCCTTCCCGAAACTATCGCCGCCGTGATATAGGCGATAAGCAGCACCGGCAGCGAAATTATAACGCATTCGGCAAAGGAAAACGGGAACCACCCCATTGCCTTTGCGGTGATAAACCGTACCGCCTGCGCGGGGTAGCGCGTCCAGAATTCGGCAAACGGCGTACAGAGCCGCGCGGTGAGATATACCGCAAGCGAAAAGGCGAATACGATCAGAAGCGCGATCATACGGCGGGAAAGCAGTCCGTCCTCGCGCCAGCGCGCAATAAGCGGCTTTTTTTCTTCCTCGGGTGCGCCCTCCGGCAAGGTGTTTATTTCCTCGATGTTCATCTTTCTATCACATGGCGCCAGCCGAAGGGATCCTCGGTTTTGCCGAACTGTATGCCGGTGATGCCGTCATAAAGCATATGGGCGAATTTGCCGACCTCGCCGTTGTTGATGACCAGTTTTTTGCCGTGCCATTCAAGCAGCCCGACCGGGGAAATGACAGCCGCCGTGCCGGAACCGAACATTTCGTCCAGCTTGCCGTTCATGCCCGCCTCATATACTTCGTCGATGGATATGCGGCGTTCCTCTACGGGGTAGCCCTTGTATTTAAGGTATTCGATAACCGAAGCTCTTGTTACGCCGGGGAGTATGTTGCCTTCGAGCTTGGGGGTAACAGCCTTGCCGTCGATAACAAAGAATACGTTCATTGCGCCGACTTCATCGACATAGCGGTGCTCGATGCCATCGAGCCAGAGCACCTGTGCGTAACCGTTTTCCTCCGCCTTCTGTTGGCCGATAAGCGATGCGGCGTAATTGCCGCCGACCTTGGCAAATCCCGTGCCGCCCTTTACCGCGCGGACATATTCATCCTCCACGCAGATCTTGACAGGGTCCAGACCGCCGGCATAGTAGGAGCCGACAGGGGAGAGTATCACCATGAATTTGTAGGTCTTGCTCGGGTGAACTCCGAGGAATTCGTCGGTTGCGATTATAAACGGACGGATATACAGCGATGTGCCCTCGCCGGAGGGGATCCAGTCCTTTTCAAGATATACGAGCTCTTCAATAGCCTGAAGCGCATCCGCGGGGTCGACCTTCGGTATGCACATTCTTTCGTTTGTGTTGTTCATGCGCTCGATATTCTTATCCGGGCGGAAGAGGAGGATCTTGCCGTCCGGCGCACGATATGCCTTCATGCCCTCGAACATTTCCTGCGCGTAATGGAACACCATGCAGGCGGGGGAGAGGGAAATATTGCCGAACGGTACTATCCGCGCGTCATGCCAGCCCTGTTCGGGGTTGTAATCCATGATAAACATATGGTCGGTGAATATTTTGCCGAACCCGAGCTTGCCTGTCGGCTTCTCCTTCGGTTTATCGGTAAGGGTATAAGTGATTTTCAAGTTAAAGCACCTCGCATTTAAGTGTAATTATACCTTTGCGCATTATTATACAACCACAATGAAGGATTTTCAAGAGTTTTCGGCTCGTTTTATGCGCCGCGGAGTGCATAAAATACGGGCATGGGAATGTTTTTTTCCAAAATGCCGGGTTTGTGTTCACAACTCGGGTGTATATTGTTTTCGTTCGGTATTCCTGTATACCGCCAAACGGAGGAAATTATTTTGCGTTCCGAACCATCAAGCACCAAATCAACTGTAAAACTGAATAAGATAAAGCTTGCCGTTTTTGCGGTTATAATTCTTGCGGCGGCTGTGGCCTGCATATTTGCTTTTGCCGGCAACAAGCCCGAAACCCTTTCCAAAACCGGCGAGGATGCTGCGCCCGTCGCTCCCGCCTCGGATGAAACGTCACTTCACCTCGGCGATGAAGGCTACGGTGTTTATGTTGACGGCGACTTTGTCGCAGCGGTCGCATCCGAAACCGTCGCAATGAAGGCGTTCGACAACGTATTGGACGGCTATGCCGCCAAATTCGATCTGGGCGATAATGCCGAAAGTGAATTCACAAACGAAATTTCCGTTGTAGGCGGCGAATTCGATTCCGAAGCGTTCACCACCGCAAGCGGGCTTGAAGCTCTGCTCAACGGCTCCGTGAATTATCTCAATCTCCCGCTTTCGTCCGAAGTTTCCGTCGAAACCGTCGCCGATGTCGAGGACATCCGCACGCTTTATTACGAAACCAAGCTTATATATACCGATTCACTCCCGAGCGGTACCGATAAGGTCGTTTCCGCTGGCAGCAACGGGGAAGCAGACGAGCATTACCGTATCACCTATATAAACGGGATCGAAACCGAACGCGAGCTTTTGAGTTCAGATGTCATCTCCGAACCGACAGAACGTGTCGTCCGTGTAGGTACTTCCATCAGCCACCTGATCCCCGCTTCCTTCGGCGGCTTGATAAAGCCGTATGAGGATGGTCAGATATCCTCGCGCTTCGGCGTTCGCTGGGGCAGATCGCACACCGGTATCGACATTGTCGCCAAGGGCCGCGATTGCGGCGGCGACAGCGCCAAATCCGCCGGCGGCGGGGTCGTGATATTCGCCCGGAACAGCGGCGCTTACGGCAACTGTGTCAAGGTCGATCACGGCGACGGAATCGTTACCCTTTATGCGCACCTTTCCAAGATCACCGTGAAGGTCGGCGATACGCTTTCCGCAGGTGATGAAGTCGGCAAGATCGGTTCTACCGGCAGATCCACCGGCAATCACCTCCACTTCGAGGTGCATATAGACGGCAAACCTGTCGATCCCCTTTACTTCGTGACATATACCGAATTCGTATAATAACGTCGAATACCGGAGCAGCCTTGCAAGGCTGCTCCTTTTTTTCTTGCATTTAACCGGTATAAAAAAACACCCGCGCCGGGAAGCCGGGGCGTCATAAAACGGTTATATTCAAAAATTGATGAAAACCTTGTGTTTTCAAGGGGCGGCGTGACTTCGGTCACGCCGTTTCCTCTTTCAGCAATTCATTCAGAGGGATAAAACCAATACCGTCATACTTGATGTGGATATGCTGCACCCGTTTGCCGCTGGACTTGTCCGGCGCATCCACATAGATAGCAGATACCAGCTCGCGCAGCGCATAGCCGCCCAATTCTTCAATGCCGACATACTTGTGTGCTTTCTGAATGAACTTCTCAATATTTTCGTTCTGTCGTTCCTGTACCTCAATCTCCTGCTGCAAGGTGATTGCTTCCGCCTCCAACTGCTTCTGCTCCGCTTCGTAGCTCTGGCTCAGCATATCAAAGCGTTCATCGCTCAACTTTCCACTGGTGTTGTCCTCGTAAATGCGGATGAACAGCCGTTTTAATTCCGCGATGCGCTTTTCATTCTGCTCCAGTTTCTTCCTGCGGATGCGAATCTGTTCTGTGCTGTCCAGACGGAGCTTCGCTTCCATCTTTCTGCGAAAGTAGGATTCGTAGCGCAGAATATAGTCCATGACAGTTTGAATATGCTTCAAGACCATGCGCTCCAAAACCTTTGCTCGGATAAAATGCCCATTGCACTTTTCCTTGTCCTTCCGATGCAGCGAGCAGTCAAAGTAGTCCTGCTTCGGATCGCCGTTGTTGGTCGCACCGTAGAGCATCTTTGAACCACAGTCTACACAGTACACAAGCCCGGAGAAAATGCTGCTTCGCCCTGTCCGGGTCATGCGGTGCCTCTGTTGCCGGATTTCCTGCACCCGCTTGAATACATCATCTTCAATGATGCGCTCATGGGTATTTGGGAAGACGGACTGTTTCTCAATAGGGTTGTCCCGCTGCTTTTTGTCCCAGATGGAGTTGGTGTAGGTTTTGAAATTCACCGTACAGCCTGTGTATTCCATCCGTTCCAGAATGTGTACTACGGTGCTGTCCTGCCACGCATACGGGTTTTCAGACCGCTTGTTTGGACTGTTGATACCCTGCGATTCCTTGTATGCGGTAGGGGTAAGCACCCTGTCCGCTTTGAGCTGCTTTGCAATCTGCAATGGCCCCCGTCCATTCATACACATATCAAAGATACGCTTTACCACATCAGCGGCAACCGGGTCAATAATCCAATGGTGCGGATTGTTCGGGTCTTTCAGATAGCCATAGGGGACATTGACCGTCAGCGGAACGCCTCTCTCTCCCTTTGATTTTTGGACTGCTCGGATCTTGCGGCTGGTATCACGGGCGTAAAACTCGTTAAACCACGATTATATATCGGCGAAATCATTGTTCACGCTGTTCGGGTCAATGGTGTCGTAATTATCGTTGATGGCAATAAACCGAACACCGTGATCGGCAAAGGTGAAGTTGATAAGCATACCCGACATAGCGGAGTTTCTGGAAAAGCGGCTGAGGTCTTTGACAATGACCGTAGATACTTGATCCGACTCGATGGCTTCCAGCATTTTCTGAAAACCGGGTCTTTGGAAGTCAACCCCGGAATAACCGTCATCCACGAAACAAGAGATATTCGTGAAATGATTTTGGCGGGCGTAGGCTTCGAGCATCATACGCTGATTTTCGATTGACAGGGACTCGCCGGTACGCTCATCCTCTTGGGATAATCTGCAATAAAGAGCAGTAATTTTATTTGTTGCTCCTAACATTTCTGTTTCCTCCTTAGATGGAGCAACTGTCAGCACAGGATTGGTTGCTTCTATTATACCAAGAATCTGTGAATTTGTCATTCAGAATCCTCCGTCTTTTCCGTAAACTTTTTAGCGGTGATACGCTCCAATTTTTTCAGAAAGCTAACATCTCCCTCATAGCTGCCTGTAACGGTATAAACCGTTCCGTGGATGACCTCGGTGACAGTCAGCTCAGGAATCCAGAAAGCGGACAAGTTTTTCACGCAGAGATGCCCGTCCTCGTTGAAGTAACAGTTGCGGCGTATATGGTCAGGCGGCAGGGGCTGCGGTTTCAGATACGGATCTGGATTGGTGAAGTAATATTCCGCTGGCTCGTCATGGTCTGCCATTTCCCATTCCTCAATTTCTGCCAACAGATCAGGGGCAATCTCGTGTTCAATTTCTTTGTTCTTGTTCATAAGTTCCTCCTGTATTTCTAATCAAATTAGTGTTCAATTTCCTGCTTTTTCTGCCGCACAGCGGCGTTCTGGCGCTCCTGCTCGTGCTGCACCTCATAGATGCTGTAGTGAATTGCCCAGAGCCTTTTTGCGTCGGCATGGAGCGGCGAAAGTTCCGTCTGAATATCCTTGCAGTCCTGCTCCAACTGTTCGCGCTCCTTGCGCCATGCGGTGATGGGCAGCTTGCCATCCTTGAAATACGGCTTTAACTTGCGCTCTGCCATGCAGAACGTCCGCAGCTCGTTATCGTGTTCGGCTTTGTACTTCTGCCGGGACTTTTCAAAACGGATGGATTTCAGCTTGTCCGCAATCGGCTTGCCGGACTTGTAATAGTCCACCATGCGCAGCAGCTCGTCCACTTCCTTGATGCGGGTTTGCTTTACCGATGCCGACTTTTTCAGCGTGTCGATCTTGCCCTGCATGGCGTGAAGCGTAGTTTCCAGATCGTCTACGGTGTAAAGATTCTTGGATTGCAGGAAGCTGAACGCCTCGGCGTAACGCTGCAAGTTGGCGTTCTTTGCCTTGTTGCTGTACGCGCCTTTATTGCGATTGGCGCAATGCAGCGCCAGCAAATCGTTCAGCATAGGCGGCTGTGGTTTGTCAAGCTCAGTTTTTACATCTTTCAGCCAGCCGATCAGCGCGGCGATCTTCTCTTTTGCCTCCCGCAGCAGTGCATTGGTTTTGCGAACCCAGCGGTTGAAGTCGCCCTTGTCGGTGCGGATGCCTTTTGTCTCCATTGCCCGGACGGTGGGACCTTCATGCTGCGTGGGAATCTGTTCTAC
>USHI01000026.1 GCA_900554405.1 uncultured Eubacteriales bacterium
CGGGCTGCCGAGCCCCAAACCGGCTGCCCCGCCCGGACCCCCGCCGACATCGGCAACGGAATGCCCCGTGCCGGTAAACAGCCTGTTGTAATTTGCGGGCAACGCGGGTATATCCACGTTCGTGTTGGCAAATTCGGGAATAAGCGTTTCGACCCCGCTGCCCTCGAGCAGCACGCGGTTGTCGGCGCTGCGGAAGTAGGGATTGACAATATCAAGGTCGGCAAGCCGGCATTCCCTGCCCTGTGCGGCAAGCGAAAGCGCCAGGTTTACGGCGATATTTGTTTTGCCCGCGCCGTACGGGCCGGAAATGATCGTGATCCTGCTTTTTGCAAGCTCGGAAAGCGTTTTCATGCTCAGGCTCCTCGGATGATATCGCCCGCGCGCGCGTTTTCGAGCGGGATGTAAAATTCCATGCCCGCGTGCGGCGTGGCGGATATCGGGTTCATTTCGGTGTCGTAAAGCGCGGTGATCACAAAATTGCTGCCGAACCCGCCGGGTGAAAGCAGGTTTGCCTTTTCGCCCACGCACATTTTGTTGCGCTGGCGGCATTTTGCAAGCCTTGCTGCCGGATCGTAGCTTTCCACCGTGCAAAGGAAGGGGCGGTCGCTTATATATTCGTTCACGGAAACGGTGTTCGGCTCTTCCGCGGGCTTTGCGAAATAATACCCCGTGCCGTATTCGCGGTGGCTCACGCTTTCGGTCTCCCGCAGGCAGCGCTCATCGAACCCGCGCCCGGCAAGCATATCGTCAAGCGCGATACGGTATGCGTTCGTGACGGCCGCGGTGTAATAGGCGCTCTTCATCCTGCCTTCGATTTTGAAGGAATCTATGCCCGCTTCGGCAAGCCGCTTCAGGTGGCGTATCATGTTCATATCGCGGGAGGAGAAGATGTATGTCCCATCCCCGTATTCCTCCGCAACGGCGGCTTCGCCGCGTTTTTCCTCGCGCAGGTAATACTTCCAGCGGCAGGGCTGTGCACAGCCGCCGCCGTTTGCATCCCGCGCGGTGAAATAATTGGAAAGCAGGCACCGCCCGGAATAGGAAACGCACATCGCGCCGTGCACAAAGCATTCAAGCTCCGCATCCGGCGGGATATTGCGCCTTATTTCGGCGATCTCGGCAAGCGTCAGCTCCCGTGCGAGCACTATCCGCTTCACGCCCTGCCTGTACCAGAACTTCACTGCGGCGGAATTGACGGTGCTCGCCTGCGTGGAAAGGTGGATGACCGGATCCTTGATGTTTTCCCGCAGGATGTCGATAACGCCCGGGTCGCTCACTATATAGGCATCCGGGCGTATCCCGCCCAGAATGCGGGCATATTCCGCAAGCTCGCCCAGGGCGCCCTCGTGCGGCATGGTGTTCACCGTGACATACACCCTTTTGCCGCGGGCGTGCGCATATTCCACCCCCTGCGCCAGCTCCGGCGGGGTAAAGTTGCCGGCGCCTGCACGCATTCCGAACCGGTCGAGCGCACAGTATACCGCATCGGCGCCGTAATCGACGGCGTACCGGAGCTTTTCCGGGTTGCCCGCGGGGGATAAAAGCTCGGGTGCTTTTTTCTTATCAGCCGACATAGGTACCCGCCTCTATTTCCGCGTTTTCCTTCTTTACCCGTGCGACATTTTTGTTGTGCGCGGCAAGCGTCTGCGCATAATATGTCTTTCCGGCGTTGTTGGAAACAAAGAAGTATGCCCTGCCGTTCATCGGGCTCACTGGGAATACCGCCGCCATGAGCGCATCCGTGCCGGGGTTGCTTATGGCTCCGGGGGGCAGCCCGTCATAAAGATAGGTGTTGTAGGGGCTGTCGTAGCTCACGTCGAGCTGTGTGGAATCCTTTATGCGCTCCGGAAGAACGTATTGTATCGTCGCATCGCTTTCCAGCTTGGGAAAGTTCTGCTTGTTGGCAAGCCGGTTGTGGAACACGCTCGAAATATATTCGAAATCCTCTACCGTGCCGCCCTCGCTCTGGATCATGGAGGCGAGCGTGACAAGATCGTCGAAGCTCATATCCGGGTAATTCTTTTCGAAGGTTTCCCTGCAGTAGCGCTTGTAATAGCTCCAGAATTTGGAATTGAAGGCGGAAAGGAACTTGCTTATAACGCGGGATTCCTTTTCGTCGGTGTAAAAATCGTAGGTGTCAGGATAAAGGTAGCCCTCCAGGCGGTATTTGCGCGTTTCCGGGTAACCGCCCTCATCCAGCAGCTTCAGGAATTCGTATTTGTATTCCGAGGCGAAATCGAAGTTGTTTATCGCATCCACATAGTTTTCGCGCGTGCCGACACCCTTTTCCACAAGCAGATCGATAATCTGATCCACGGTGTAGCCCTCCGGAACGGTTATCCGCACCGTTTCGCGCACCTTGCGGCTCACCGTCAGAGCGCTTATAAGCTGGGAATAGTTCATGTTTTCGTTCAGCTCGTGCTTGCCGGGAACATATTTTGTCGCTTCGTCGTTATCTCGCCCGTGGTATTTCATATAAAGCCGGAAAAGCCATGCGCTCTTGTTGCCGTTTTCCTCCAAAAGCTTGGCGACATCCTCGTCCGTCGCGTTTTCGGATATTTCTATGCTGAAACCGCGGTCGTTTGTCATTATTCCCATGACCTCGCTGATGATCGAGATGGCATAATAGGAAAGGAATGCGGAAATTATCAGCACGCAGGCGATATAAACGACAGCCTTCGGGAAAATGCCGAAAAGGCGGAAGGCGCTTTTTGCCGCCGCCGCGCTTTTGCTTTCCCGCTTTTCCGTCACCGGCTCGGGTTCGGGCTCGGGCTCGCCGTCCTCGCCCTCGAGCTCCGAAAAATGCCCCGCTTCGGTGTGCGTGTCGGCCTGCGCCGATTCGCTTTCGGCGCTGTCGGAAATATGGCTCACTATGGAATCGGGTATGCCGTTAAAGCTCTCGGCACTGCCGGAAGCGCTTCTCCCGGCGCCGATAATGCTCAGAGCATCGTCGATCCCGTCGCTTTCGCCGCTCTTATCGGGCGTGTTTTCGGTTTCCTGCGCAATAAGCTTCAGCAGCTCGGAAGCGCGATCCGTATCGTTATTGTTCGGCATGATTGACCTCCCTTGGTTTCGGTACATTCCGCGCTCTCACAGGAATGTATAAAGAAGAAAGAATGCTATGCACAGCAGTAAAAACGTGGGCGAAAGAAATACCTGCATCACCCTGCCGCGGCTTTGCGGCGGGAAGCTGTCCTCCGCCGATTCCGCCGCGCGGCGGTAAAGTATGCTTTCGGTGCGGGAAAGCATCAGCACGAGCGACACTCCGGCAAGCACCGTCAGCACAAACCCGATAAAGTAAGCGCCGTTTTTTACGATCGTCACGCGCAGGAACGCATCGCTGGCATAAACGCTCAGGGTGTTGCTCAGGATATGAAGCGCGACCGCCGGGAATATCGAGCGCGACACCGCCGTGACAAACCCGAGCAAAAGCCCGGTGAACAGGTATACCGGCGCGCTCCCCACCGAAAAGTGCAGCATGGTGAAGCATATCGCGGACATAACGACGGCGTTCGTAACGCCGTAACGGCGGTATTCGGTGAAAACTATCCCGCGGAACAGCAGCTCCTCGCACACGGCGGGGATGATTATCAGCGAAAGGATTATGCGCAGCGGGCTTTCGCCCTCCGCGGATATCAGCCCCTCGCCGTAATAGTTGGTGAGCGATTCCGACGTAACGCCCAGCACGAACATGAAGTATTTTATTAAAAGCATCCCGGAAACGAACAGCAGTGCCGCAAAAAGCAGGAACAGCAGGTTCGTGTTTTTCGGGGAAAGCAGGTACATCGGTTCGGAAAGCTTTTTGCCCTTGATAAGGTAATATATAATGCACGGCAGCGCAAGCACGGCAAGCTGGATCACCGCCGCGGCGACAAAAATATCGGTTTCCGGACTGAGCTTTTCCAGCGCAAAGCGCGAGAAGCGCATCGCGATTATCACAAACAGCGAAAGCAGCGGGGCTGTCATCGCCGGCGAAAAAAGCCTGTTTTTCTGTTCCTGTGTCATGCTTTTGCGGCTGCCCCCTTTACGTTTTGTTTGCGCCCCGCGGGCGTTCGTTATTCGCCGTATCTGATCTGGCTTTTGATCTCCGCGACTCTGTCGCTGCCGAAAAGCGATTCGATAAGACGGAACCCGAACTCAAACGAGACCCCCATCCCCTCGGCGGTGATGAATATATCGTCGCTTTCGACCTTTTTGCCGGTGATGTTCGCGCCCGCAAGCGCGGGTGCAAAATCGGGGTAGACCGCGGCATTGCGCCCCTCGAGCAGCCCCATATTGCCGAGTATAGAGGGCGCGGCGCAGATGGCTGCGACGGTGATCCCCCTTGCGGCGGCGTATTCAATAAGCGATCTCACACGCGGATTTTCGGAAAGCGCCTCCGTGCCCGCCTTGCCGCCGGGCAGCACGACACATGCCGTGTCCTCGCGGCGGAGCTCATCGAGCGTTATATCGGCGGTGGCCGTCATCCCGTGGGCGCCGGGAACGGCAAGCCCGCCCTCCGTCGCGACAAGCACCACGTCGGCACCGGCACGTTTGAGCAGGTCGGCGGGGATAAGCGCTTCGCATTCCTCGAACCCGCGTGCAAGAAGTATATATACGGTTCCCATAAATAATTGCTTCCTTTCAGTTGAAAAGCGTGTTTATATAGCAGCCCTCCGGAAGATTCTTCCCGAAGGCAAATTCGGTTTCGGCGTATTTCACGCCCCGCGCGGCAAGTGCCGGTGCGCATTCGCACGGGAGCACGGCAAACGGCGCGTTCAGGGGCGCGACCGCCTCTGCCGCGGATTCCGGGCTTGGGGCAAAAATGTCGGTAATGCAGCCGTTTTCGGTCAGTGCATAAGTTCCTGCCGCAAGCCTTGCGATACCGCCGCCGCATTCAAGGTGGGATCTTACGCAGGCGCCGAACAATGCCGCATCCCCCTTCGGGCGGCGGAAGCAGCGTTCATATGCCCGCAAAAGCTCGCTTTGCGGGATATCCGCACACAAAACCGGCTGGTTCCCTTTCGGATATGCTTTCAGCACGGTAAGCGGCGCAAAGCCGAGCCGCGTGTAAAGCGGGAACAGCTCCCGCCACGCGGGGATAAGCGCGGCGGGCGCGGAGCCGACCGTGCGCCGCAGGTTTTCGGCAAAATATCCGCGGCGTTCGTATCCGGCGCGTGTCGCCGCGCCGAATATATAGGTTATCCCGCCGGAAAGAGGCGCGGTGAGTATAAGGTTCACGGCGACCCCGTTTTTGTAAAGCAGGCTTATGCCGCCGTGGTTTTCGGCATAGTCGAGCACCGTTTTGCTGTCCGGGAACGGGAAACGGGATGTATAAAGCGCGCGCGCTTCTTCGATATCGTTCACAGCCCTATATCCGGAAGCCTTTCTTTGATCCGTTCGACGATTTCGTCGTGGATATCCTCCCGCGTGCGGAGCACATCCCCGCGTGCGCAGTCGACCCTGATCCATCCGAGCTTTTCGGCGGAATAGACCGCGGCGCGGTAGCTCGCTTCGAGATGCGCGGCGTTCTTTTCGTGTATGTCCGGGGTGCTGCCCGTTTCGCGGCAGCGTGCCGCGAGCAGACACTCGGACATTTCCGGCGGCATACACAGGTATATCACCGCCGCGGGACGCGGCAGCCCGAGCTTGCCGAATTCAAAATCGCAAAGCCAGTCAAGGAATCCGTCGCGTTCCTCCGGGCGCATTTTGGAAAGCTGGTGCACCGCATTGGCGGAGGAATATCTGTCCGCGATTATTACCTTGCCCGATTCCATATCCTTTTTCCAATCGAGCATATAGCTCGTGTATCTGTCCACGGCAAAGAAGGAGGAGGCGGCATAGGCATTCACTGCGTTCGGATCCGCCCCGAAATCGCCGCGCAGGTACATATTTACGGCGGCGCAGCCGTCGCCCTTGTAGGTGGGGAAGGAAATGTATCTGTAATCGATGCCCTTTTCCGCGAGTGTTGCGGAAAGAAGCTCTGTCTGGGTTCTTTTGCCGCTGGCGTCGAGCCCGTCCACGGCGATAAGTCGGTTCTGCATTGCGCCCAACCCTTTCTTTGCGGAAGAATATAAATACTCAAATTACATATATACCACAAAACGCGGAGGAAATCAAGAAAAAACGAGCGCAAAACGCTCGTTTTCAAATGTTATTTTTTTGCCGCTTTTTCGGCAAAAGCCTTTTTCAGTGGGTAATTCTTTTCCGCGGACTCGCTCGCAAGCTGCTCGAGCAGCTCCTTTTGCTTCCGGGAAAGCCCCTTCGGCGTTTCCACCGTCACGGTGACGAGCAGATCGCCCCTGCCCCTGCCGTTCAGCTTCGGCACGCCCTTGCTGCGTATGGAAAATGTAGCTCCGCTTTGCGTTCCTTCGGGGATAGTGAGCTCTCCGCTCCCGTCCGGTGTGGGCACCGTCACCTTTGCGCCGAGTGCCGCTTCCGTGAAGGAAACGGGGAGGTTGTAGTAAAGGTCAAAGCCGTCGCGGCGGTAAAGCGGATCCCTGCGCACGCCGATCTCGATGATAAGATCGCCGTCCGCGCCGCCGTTTTCGCCGCCGTTGCCCTGCCCGTGGAGTATGATCCGCTGACCGTCGTCTATGCCCGCGGGTATGTTGACCTCCAGCTTTTTGCTTTTGCGCACGCTGCCGGTGCCGCGGCAAGCCTTGCACGGATCGCTGATGATCCTGCCCCTGCCGCCGCATTCATCGCATACGGCAGTGCTCTGCATCATGCCGAAAACGGTTCTCTGGCGAACGTTGATATGCCCGCTGCCGCCGCATTTGCCGCAGGTTTTGGGCGTGCTGCCCTTCGCCGCGCCGCTGCCGCCGCATTCGGCGCACTTTTCCACGCGGTTGTAGGAAACCTCCTTTTTGCAGCCGAAAAGCGCTTCGCGGAAGTCCACCGTCACGCGCAGCCCGATATCGTCGCCGCGTGTGCGCGCGTTTGCGCCGCCGGAGGAAAAGCCTCCCCTTGCGCCGCCGCCGAACATACCGCCGAACATATCGAATATATCGCCCATATCAAAGCCGGCACCGCCGGAGGAAAAGCCCCCGCCGAAGCCGCCGCCGCCCGCGGAGGGATCGACACCGGCATACCCGAACCGGTCGTAATTTGCTTTCTTTTCCGGGTCGGAAAGGATGGAATAAGCCTCGTTGACCTCCTTGAACTTCTCCTCGGCTTCCTTGTTGCCGGGGTTGGCATCCGGGTGGTACTTCTTTGCCATGGAGCGGAACGCCTTTTTGATCTCGTCCTCGGAGGCGCCCTTGCTTATCCCGAGTATTTCATAGCAATCTCTTTTTTCTGCCATATAAGTGTCCTTCGCCGGAAAGGGAGGGCGATATTGCTCGCCCTCCTTGCCGGCTGTTATTTATTCGCGTGGGTTATTTGTTGTCGCTCTTGTCGGTGAAGTCGGCATCGTAATATTCGCCGCCGCTGCCCTGAGCGCCGCCCTGAGCGCCGGCGTTCGGGTCGAATCCCTGCTGAGCGCCGCCTTCGGGCGCGGACTGTGCATAAAGCTTGGAGCTGATATCGTATACCGCTTTCTGAAGCGCTTCGGTATCCGCCTTGATGGCATCGGTGTTATCCGAAGCAACGCTGGCCTTCAGCTTTTCGATCGCATCCTTCACGGGCTGCTTGTCGGAATCGGTAAGCTTGTCGCCCGCATCGGTCATCGTCTTTTCGCACTGGAATATGAGCGCTTCGGCGCTGTTCTTTACCTCGACGGCTTCCTTGCGCTTTTTATCCTCCGCCGCGTGCATTTCGGCATCGCGTACCGCGCGTTCGATATCCTCCTTGCTCATGTTGGAGGAGGACTGGATGGTGATATGCTGCTCCTTGCCGGTGCCCTTATCGGTTGCGCTGACATTCACAATGCCGTTCGCATCGATATCGAAGGTGACTTCGATCTGCGGGACTCCGCGGGGAGCGGGAGCGATACCGTCCAGGCTGAATCTGCCGAGCGTGGTATTGTCGGAAGCCATTTCGCGTTCGCCCTGGAGAACGTGTATTTCAACCGAGGGCTGTCCGTCCGCCGCGGTGGAGAACACCTGGCTCTTCTTTACGGGGATGGTGGTGTTTCTGTCGATTATCTTGGTGAAAACGCCGCCGAGCGTTTCGATACCGAGCGAAAGCGGGGTGACATCGAGCAGCAGCAGATCCTTTACGTCGCCGCCGAGCACGCCGCCCTGGATGGCCGCGCCGATAGCGACGCATTCATCCGGGTTGATACCCTTGAAGGGCTCCTTGCCGATAAAGCTCTTGACCGCTTCGTAAACGGCGGGTATTCTCGTGGAGCCGCCGACAAGCAGGACCTTGTCGACCTGAGAGGGCTGCAGGCCCGCATCTTTGAGCGCCTGCTTTACGGGGCCCATTGTCTTTTCCACAAGGTCGTGGGTCAGCTCGTCGAACTTCGCACGGGTGAGCGTTGCATCGAAGTGCTTCGGGCCGGTCGCATCCGCGGTGATGAACGGGAGGTTGATGTTAGTGCTCATCATGCCGGAAAGCTCGATCTTGGCTTTTTCGGCAGCCTCCTTCAGGCGCTGCATGGCCATTTTATCGCCGCGCAGATCAATGCCGGATTCCTGCTTGAAGGTATCCGCGATCCAGTTTATGATCTTGTTATCGAAATCGTCGCCGCCGAGTCGGGTATCGCCCGCCGTGGCAAGGACTTCGAAAACGCCGTCGCTTATTTCGAGTATGGAAACATCGAAGGTGCCGCCGCCGAGGTCGTAAATCATGACCTTCTGGTTGAGGTCTTTATCCAGACCGTATGCGAGCGCGGCTGCCGTCGGTTCGTTGATAATACGCAGAACATCCAGCCCCGCGATCTTGCCGGCATCCTTTGTCGCCTGACGCTGTGCATCCGAGAAGTATGCCGGAACGGTGATGACCGCCTGGGTTACGGTGGTCCCGAGGTAGGATTCCGCATCGGATTTCAGCTTTTGAAGTATCATTGCGCTGATCGCCTGCGGGGTGTAGCTCTTTCCGTCCACGTTCACCTTATAATCGGTGCCCATTTCGCGCTTGATGGATATTACCGTTCTGTCCGGATTGGTGATAGCCTGTCTTTTTGCGACGGTGCCGACCATTATTTCGCCGTTTTTGGAAAATGCCACGACGGAAGGTGTGGTTCTGTTGCCCTCCGCATTGGGGATGACTGTGGGCTCGCCGCCTTCGTAGACCGCCACACAAGAGTTTGTAGTACCGAGGTCAATGCCTATGATTTTTGCCATAATAATTCTACCTGCCTTTATATCAAGATATTTTTATTCTTTGCTTTGTTATGCCGCGCGATTCAGTTTACGACCTTTACCATCGCGTGGCGTATAACCTTTTCGCCGAGCCTGTAGCCCTTGCGGAGTGTCTGCGAAACAAGGTTTTCACCCTTTTCGGGATCCTCCTCGTGCATGATCGCATTGTGGAGGTTCGGATCGAATTCCTTTCCGTCGGATTCAATCTCCGAAACGTTGATCCTTGTCAGTATGTCCGAAAGCTGCTTGTTCAGCGCCGCTATGCCTTCGTCGTCCGGGGAAAGCCCGGCGGCGGTGAAAAGCGAATCGGCAAGCGGGAGGAATGCCGTCACGGCATCCGAATACGCCTCCGAATAGGCTTCGCTCTTTTCCTTCGCGCTTCTTTTGCGGAAGTTATCGTATTCCGCGGCAAGCCGCAGATATTTTTCGTTCGCTTCGGCAAGCTGCCGCTGCAGCTCGCAAAGCTCGCGTTCCTGTTTTTTGCTCTTCTTTTCTTCTTTTTCTTCCTTTTTGGAGCTTTCTTCCTTTGCCGCACTTTCCTCGGGCGCGGCTTCTTGTGCCGCCGCTGCTTTTTCCGCAGCCTCTTCGGCGGGGTTATTTTCCTTTGTCGTCTTTTCCGTTGTCATCTTTTCCGTCTCCGATCATATTGATTATCTGGGCATCGCTGTCGATTGTTGCGGTGAGCCCTTCGGCGAAGTAATCGAGCGAGGCGATTATCTTTTTGTAATCCATGCGTTTGGGGCCGATAACGCCCACGGCGCCGACCACCTTACCCCCGACGGTTATCGGGTGGAACACGAAACCGGTGTCCGGCGGCGCTATGCCCGCGGCTTCGTCGCCGAAAACCACGCTCGTTCTGCCGGGCACGGCGCGCTTCATCAGCTCGCCGAACCGCTTGCGCTCCTCGATCATCGAAAGCACGCTCTGCACCTTTGCGACATCGAAGAATTCCGGGTGGGAAAGCAGCTTTGTCACGCCGTCGATATGGACCTTTTCGCGGTCGAAGGAATTGAACATTTCGTTCACGACGCGTAAAAGCATCGTCGCAAAGCCCTTGTGGTCGCCCAATGCGCTTTCGAATTCAAGCACGGTGTTCAGATTGACCTGCTCCGGCGTGATCCCGATAAAGCATTTGTTCAGCGCCTTTTTCGCCGCCTCCGTGACCTCCGGAGTGATATCCTCCTGCGTTTTGACCTGGCGCGAACGGACGCTGCCGTCCTTGCAGATCATTATAAGGAGGAAATCGCGGCTGCCGATGTACAGCGTTTCGTAGCGTTCCGCCTCCGTTCCGCTGCTGCCGATAAAGGCAAACGAGGTGTAGTTCGTGACCTCGCCCAGCGCGCGGCTTGCCTCCGCCATTAACGAATTGACTTCCGAAAGCTTGTGTTCGATAACTTCATCGAGCACCTCGACTTCGTCCATCGCAAGGTAGTACCTGCCCATGAGGTTTTCGACATAGGTGCGGAACCCCTTCGCCGTCGGCACTCTGCCGGCGCTGGTGTGCGGCTGTTCGAGATACCCCATTTCCTCGAGATCACTCATTTCGTTGCGGATCGTGGCGCTGGAAACGTTGAATTCCCTTTGCGCCGAAAGGTATTTCGAGCCGACCGGATCGCCCGTGCTGATGTATGCGTCCACCACCGAGCGTAATATTGCTTTTTTGCGTTCGTTAAGTTCCATCTGCCAAACCCCGCTTCAAGCCCCGGAAATTCGTTTTTCGGTTAGCACTCACACAACCCAAGTGCTAACTCTGGCTTTATTATACCCGAGTTTTGCGTTTTGTCAATAGGTTTTGCTCAAAAAAATGCCCGCAGGGGGAAAATTTTTTTCTCCTCTGCATGGCGGAGTGAAAAAAAGCCGCGCCGCCGGGCGCTTTTCTGCGCTGCCGGCGGCGGTCAATGCTATTTAAGAAGTATCGGTTGCAGCTGCCTGCCCTTTACCGCGTTTTCAAGCGCTTCGGGAAGCAGCCCGAAATCGCACACGAGCGAGCTGGGCTTTTCGTCCGGCGCATCCTGCCCGAAGGGAACGAAGTAAACGTTTTTCTTTTCGAGCGTCACGGCGATATTGAAAAGGTTTGCGGAAAGCCCGTCGTTTGTCGCCAGCGCGATAAGCACCGGGCGGCGGGATCTGAGCTGCGCCTTTATGCACATCGTCACCGCGCCGTCGGTTATGCCGGAGGCGAGCTTTCCGAGCGTGTTGCCGGTGCAGGGCGAAACGATAACGGCATCGTATCCGCCGCGGGTTATTTTTTCCTCCGCGGTGCGGATATCGGTTATCGGCTCGTTGCCGGTGATGTTCACGACCGAAAGATAAAGCGAATTCGCGCTTCCGAAGCGCGTATCGGTGGTTTGGACTATCTCCGAAAGCACCGGGGTGATGTAATTGTCCTTTGCCAGCGGGCGCAGCGCTTCCAGTGCGCGTGCGTGCGTGCAGAAGGAACCGCACATGGCGTATGCCAGTTTCAAGGAAGGATCCCTCTTTCTTCAAGTATTTCCGCGACGGCGGCGCCGATCAGCTCCCCGGCGCTCACCGGCACTATCCGCCCGGGCAGGGCACCCCCGTCCACCGGGGCGTGGGGTATATCCGCCGGGAATCCGCCGGGCTCGGAGGCAAGCTCTATGGGCACGCAGCTTTTACGGATGAGCGCGAATGCGCTTGCGGGGAGCACCTGCTCCGGCACGGTATTGAATATGATGTCAAACCCGCCCGCCGCCGCGGCAAAAGCTTCGAATCGCTCCGCCCTTGCTCCGCAGCCGGCCGCCTCCGCGCGCGCACCTCCGCGCCGCGCAAAAACGGTGACCTCCCCGCCCGCGGCGCGGATAAGCGCAGTAAGCCGCCTGCCGATCCTTCCGTAGCCCAGAACGGCGTACCGTGTACCGCATACCGTCCGCCCCGAGCACTGCATCCCGAGCGTTATCGCCGCCTCCGCCGTTGCGGCGGCATTTGCCGCAACAAGCGCTTCCGAAAGGAAATAATCGGCAAAGCCTTCGCCCGCAAACGGCAGCCTGCCCCCGATAAAGAGCACCCCTTTGCCGAACCGGGCGATTATTTCTCCGATGTCCGTCCTGCCGTACCGCTCCGCTGCAAAGAGCGAACCGTCCCTTGCGGTGCAGGGCAGCGGCAGCACAACGGCGCGGCAGCCCTCCGCCTCTGCCGCGGAGCCGATGCTGCGCACGCCGCATTCCCCGCGCGCCGGGAGATAAGCCGCGCACCGGTAACCCTTCGCGGCGATAAAGTCCGCGGCGGAAAGCATGCGCGCGTCCCCGCCGACAAACACTATATCCGCTTTCCGCGTTGCCTCCGTATTCATAATATATGCCTCCCCGCGCGCCGGCGTTACAGCCGTGTCACCTGAACCGGCAGCCCGCCCGTTGCGGAAAGCGACTGTTCGTCAAAGCAATCGCGGTTTGCGGCAAGCAGGCGCTCCGGATCGGTGCGGTAGCGTTTGGCGATATCCCACAGCCTTTCGCCGCGCGCCGGATAAAAGAAGGTAACGCCCGCGGGCTTGCCCGCGCCGGCTTCCGTGCGGGAAT